>NZ_AUPZ01000028.1 GCF_000445475.1 Sulfurimonas hongkongensis | reverse complement strand
TATACGGTGCATATGACGATTTCTATCTTCTCTTGTAAAGCCGATATTTGGAGCTATCTCTCTAATGTCTTTACTATCGAGTCTCTCTAAAGGAATATCAAGTTTTTCAAGCTCTTTAAATACTGCATCAGCGATTGTGGTTTTTCCAGATAGAGGTAGTCCTGTAAACCAAAGGTTAAATGGTTCTATCTTTTTTCTACCCCATTTTACTTTTACCCAAGCTCTCTCATGTGCCCAGTACAAAGCAATCTTTGCAAATGTCTCTATAATTCCTGCTGCTATTGCTAGGTCGAGTCTACCAAAAAACAGATAGACTATAATAATAGTTGTAGTAGTAGCAAATACTCTCCAGCTAATACCTTTTGCTACACTTCTTTTATTTGTTTCTCTATACATTAGATCTCTCTACACTCCCATTCAGGATAATTTTTTCTTATATACTTATTTAGTTCTATTTCTGCATTTGAGTACTCTTTTGCTTCAGTCCCAACCCTGAACTCTGACCCCTGAACCCTGACCCCTGAACCCTGACCTCTGACCCCTGAACCCTCAATACTATCAAGTATCATCCCTGCTCCAACAGTTTTATTTGTATATTTATCTATGATGATAAAGCTTCCTGTATATCTGTTTTCTTGGTAAGGATCAACTGCTATTTTTCTATCTAAAGATATAGTGCATTTTGCGATATCGTTTAACTCTAAAGCATCTGCATCTAACTCCTCAAATGTATTGATGTTTTTTTTATACTCTATGGTCCGAAATGTACCATTTATAACAGATGTAGCTCTTTTTATAATGTAGTTTTCATTTAGTCTCAAAGGACTCTCATCCATCCAAACTACCATACAAGAGAGATGGTCTGAGACCTCTGGGATATTGTCTGATTTTACTATCATATCACCACGACTTATATCTATCTCATCTTCTAGTGTAATAGTTATAGCCATAGGTGCAAATGCAGTTTGTATAGTCTCTACTGTTTCATCTTTATTTACTGGTCTTAAATCTTTTATATCATTTGAGACTATTGACTTTACTTTGCTTGTTTTTTGAGATGGTAGTACTGTTATATCATCACCTACACTTATGCTTCCACTTGATATAGTTCCACAAAAA
>NZ_AUPZ01000027.1 GCF_000445475.1 Sulfurimonas hongkongensis | reverse complement strand
TTTTTGTGGAACTATATCAAGTGGAAGCATAAGTGTAGGAGATGAGATAACAGTACTACCATCAAGAAAAACAAGCAAAGTAAAATCAATAGTAAATCCAACAGCAAGTAATCTCAACACCAAACACTTAACACTGAACACTATAAGCGAAGCTTACGCACCTATGGCTACAACTATTACACTAGAAGATGAGATAGATATAAGTCGTGGTGATATGATAGTAAAATCAGACAATATCCCAGAGGTCTCAGACCATCTCTCTTGTATGGTAGTTTGGATGGATGAGAGTCCTTTGAGACTAAATGAAAACTACATTATAAAAAGAGCTACATCTGTTATAAATGGTACATTTGAGACAATAGAGTATAAAAAAAACATCAATACATTTGAGGAGTTAGATGCAGATGCTTTAGAGTTAAACGATATCGCAAAATGCACTATATCTTTAGATAGAAAAATAGCAGTTGATCCTTACCAAGAAAACAGATATACAGGAAGTTTTATCATCATAGATAAATATACAAATAAAACTGTTGGAGCAGGGATGATACTTGATAGTATTGAGGGTTTAGGGGTCAGAGTTCAGGGTTCAGGGGTCAGGGGTCAGAGGTCAGAGGTCAGGGTTGGGACCGAAGCAAAAGAGTACTCAAATGCAGAAATAGAACTAAATAAGTATATAAGAAAAAATTATCCTGAATGGGAGTGTAGAGAGATCTAATGTATAGAGAAACAAATAAAAGAAGTGTAGCAAAAGGTATTAGCTGGAGGATATTTGCTACTACTACGACTATTGTTATAGTTTATGTTTTTTTTGGTAGACTCGACCTAGCAATAGCAGCAGGAATTATAGAGACACTTGCAAAGATTGCTTTGTACTGGGCACATGAGAGAGCTTGGGTGAAAGTAAAGTGGGGTAGAAAAAAGATAGAACCATTTAACCTTTGGTTTACAGGGCTGCCCTTATCTGGAAAAACCACAATCGCTGATGCAGTATTTAAAGAGCTTGAAAAACTTGATATTCCTTTAGAGAGACTCGATAGTAAAGACATTAGAGAGATAGCTCCAAATATCGGTTTTACAAGAGAAGATAGAAATCGTCATATGCACCGTATA
>NZ_AUPZ01000026.1 GCF_000445475.1 Sulfurimonas hongkongensis | reverse complement strand
CTACACTTATGCTTCCACTTGATATAGTTCCACAAAAACCTCTAAAATTTAGATGCGGTCTGCTTACATACTGTACTGGCAAACGAAAGTGAGTACTCAGATCTTGACTCTGACCCCTGACCCCTGACCCCTGAACTCTGACTCCTGAACTCTGACCCCTGAACTCTGAGCTCTGAGCACTATTGAGAGGTATAGTATCTAAGAGTTCCATAAGTGGCTTCTCTTTATACCAAGATAAATTTTCACTTTTGTTTACTATATTGTCTCCATCTAAAGCTGATATAGGAATAAAAGTAGTGTTCAGGGTTAAGTGTTCAGGGTTTAGATGAGTTAACACTTCATTCTCATAGTCTTTTTTTATACTCTCAAATACTTCTTGTGAAAAATCTACTAAATCCATCTTATTTATAGCAACTACAAGATTTTTAATCCCTAGCAAAGAGGCTATATATGAGTGCCTTTTAGTTTGTGTTAAAACACCCTTTCTTGCATCTATAAGTATAATTGCAATATCAGCAGTACTAGCACCTGTTGCCATATTTCTAGTGTACTCTTCATGACCTGGAGTATCTGCTATTATAAATTTTCTTTTATCAGTTGAGAAAAATCTATAGGCTACATCTATAGTAATTCCTTGCTCTCTCTCACTTGCAAGTCCATCTACTAAAAGTGCCAAGTCAATTTTATCGCCTGTAGTTCCACTTTTTTTACTATCTCTTTCTATCGCTGCAAGCTGGTCTTCAAATATCATCTTTGCATCATAAAGAAGTCTTCCTATTAGAGTACTCTTTCCATCATCAACACTACCACAAGTGATAAACCTACATATCTCTTTGTTCTCGTGTTCTTTTAGATATGCTTCTATATTGTTAGCAATTAGGTCTGATTGGTGTGACATTCAAATATTTCCTTTATCAATTATTAGAGCTTTGACCCCTGAGTTCTAAAAATACCCCTCTTGTTTCTTCTTCTCCATCGATGCATCGCCATCACTATCTATGAGTCTTCCTTGCCTTTCACTTGTAGTACAGATTAGCATCTCTTGTATAATCTCTGGTAAGGTTGTAGCTTCACTATTTACTGCACCTGTAAGTGGATAGCATCCTAGTGTTCTAAATCTTACCTTCTCTACTTTAGCAGTTTTTCTTAACTCCTCAGGCATCCTCTCATCATCTACTAAGATTTTTGTGCCCATATACTCTATAACTTCACGCTCTTTTGAGAAGTATAGTTGTGGTATATCTATATTTTCAAGATAGATATATTGCCAGATGTCTAGCTCCGTCCAGTTTGAGAGTGGAAATACTCTTATGGACTCATCTTGATGGTGTCTTGCATTGAAGATATTCCAAAGTTCTGGTCTTTGAGATTTTGGATCCCATCTATGGTTTTTATCACGAAATGAGTAGATACGCTCTTTTGCACGAGACTTCTCTTCATCTCTTCTAGCCCCTCCAAACACTGCATCAAACTTATAAATATCTAGCATCTGCTTAAGACCCTCTGTCTTCATAATATCTGTATGAAGAGCACTTCCGTGTGTAAATGGTGAGATATTCATCTCCTCGCCCTTTGGGTTGGAGTAAACGATAAGCTCCATACCTACTTCTTTTGCTCTTTTATCACGAAACTCTATCATCTCTTTAAACTTCCACTTTGTATCTACATGAACAAGTGGTAGTGGTGGAGGTGCTGGGTAGAATGCTTTTTGCAAGATATGAAGCATAACTGAGCTATCTTTCCCTACAGAGTAAAGCATAGCAGGATTTCTAAACTCTGCTATGACTTCTCTCATTATATGGATAG
>NZ_AUPZ01000025.1 GCF_000445475.1 Sulfurimonas hongkongensis | reverse complement strand
AACACAGATCACTGAAAACTAAGCAAGCAATAAACTAATAACATAACATATTTGTCTTCTTGAATCGGAAGTAATTCCGCTTCAATTCATATCACTAAAGCTACGAATTAAAATTCGAGAAGACTTCTCTTCGTGAGATTTTCTTTGTTAAGATAAACAAATGAATGTTTTCTCTTTACTCTAGAAAGGAGGTGATCCAACCGCAGGTTCTCCTACGGTTACCTTGTTACGACTTCACCCCAGTCGCTAATTCCACCGTAAGTGGTAGCCCCCCGAAGGTTAGCTTCCCAATTTCGGGTGAAATCAACTCCCATGGTGTGACGGGCGGTGAGTACAAGACCCGGGAACGTATTCACCGTAGCATTGCTGATCTACGATTACTAGTGATTCCAGCTTCATGGAGTCGAGTTGCAGACTCCAATCCGAACTGAGAGACGCTTTAAGTGATTGGCTCCACCTCGCGGTATCGCAACACTCTGTACGCCCCATTGTAGCACGTGTGTAGCCCTAGCCGTAAGGGCCATGATGACTTGACGTCGTCCTCACCTTCCTCCTCCTTGCGAAGGCAGTCTCCTTAGAGTGCCCAGCTTAACCTGCTGGCAACTAAGGACGAGGGTTGCGCTCGTTGCGGGACTTAACCCAACATCTCACGACACGAGCTGACGACAGCCGTGCAGCACCTGTTTTCAAGCTCCCCGAAGGGCACCACTGTATCTCTACTGTGTTCTATCAATGTCAAGGCTAGGTAAGGTTCTTCGCGTATCTTCGAATTAAACCACATGCTCCACCACTTGTGCGGGTCCCCGTCTATTCCTTTGAGTTTTAATCTTGCGACCGTACTCCCCAGGCGGAACACTTAATCTGTTAAGTGCATCACCGCAATGACAAGCATCACGACGACTAGTGTTCATCGTTTAGGGCGTGGACTACCGGGGTATCTAATCCCGTTTGCTCCCCACGCTTTCACGCCTTAGCGTCAGTTATGTTCCAGGAGATCGCCTTCGCTTTGGGTATTCCTAGTGATATCTACGGATTTTACCCCTACACCACTAATTCCATCTCCCCCTCCCATACTCTAGGTTAGAAGTTTCAAGTGCAGTTCTACAGTTAAGCTGTAGGATTTCACACCTGACTTTCCAACCCGCCTACGCGTCCTTTACGCCCAGTGATTCCGAGTAACGCTTGCACCCTCCGTATTACCGCGGCTGCTGGCACGGAGTTAGCCGGTGCTTATTCATGAGTTACCGTCATTTTCTTGGCTCATAAAAGGAGTTTACACACCGAAATGCGTCATCCTCCACGCGGCGTTGCTGCATCAGAGTTTCCTCCATTGTGCAATATTCCTCACTGCTGCCTCCCGTAGGAGTCTGGTCCGTGTCTCAGTACCAGTGTGGCGGATCATCCTCTCAAACCCGCTACCCGTCATTGCCTTGGTAGTCTCTTACACTACCAACTAACTGATGGGATATAGTCTGATCTCAAAGCGAAAAAACATTTCCCTTTTACACTTATGTATAAAAGGTATATCCAGTATTAATCATCGTTTCCAATGGCTATCCCGGTCTTCGAGGTACATTAACTATATATTACTCACCCGTGCGCCACTTGTCAGCAAACTAGCAAGCTAGTTTCTGTTACCGTTCGACTTGCATGTGTTAAGCACGCCGCCAGCGTTCACTCTGAGCCAGGATCAAACTCTCCATAATTGTCGGTCTCCTTGAAAAGGAACAAAGTCCCTTTTCAATTCCTCTCACTAAAGCTACAAACATAAATGTTTGAGAATTAGTTTAAGTAGATTCCAGATTATGTAAAGATCACATTGCTGTGAAATTACTGATCTTTGCCCAAGATTATAAAATCATTGGCTTTGTTTGCCATAATCCGCGTGAACAGTTTATGGACTTTTTTGTATGTATCTATACTATAAGGGATCCAATAAATTGGATTCAAATAGAATAGACGGTTGTTGTTTATTAGTTAATTATAAGTAAACTTATTATTGAGCTAATATCTAACTGTTTTGTTAGTTATTAAGTCTATTTACTTGCTTAGTTTTCAATGATCTCAAACAATCTCAAAAGCTTCAACTCGAAGTCTCTCTAGGCCTTTTAAACAAGGTCTCTTTGTTTGTGGAGGGGAATTATAGGAGGATGTTGCTTAATAGTTTCGTGGGGGGGGGGGGGGGGGGGGGGGGGGGGGGGGGGGGGGGGGTGGT
>NZ_AUPZ01000024.1 GCF_000445475.1 Sulfurimonas hongkongensis | reverse complement strand
CTTGTGTGTATATATTTTAGAAAGAGATGTGAAGCTTTAAAATTCACAAAATGGTGATTTCTAAACGTTTAATTATTGTTGTTGTAAAAAAGGTTGATTGCATTAAAAAAGAGGAGTTTAAATTGATCAACTAGGCAGCGACCTACATTCCCACACCTGAAAGATGCAGTATTATCAGCGATGAGAGGCTTAGCTTCTGGGTTCGGAATGGGACCAGGCGTTTCCCTCTCTCTATAGCCACCTAGACAAGATCAAGTTTCAATATATCACGCCTAACTTAGCAGATATACTCAAACTTAATCTTCTTAGATTAAGAGTTAGAGTTTTACAATTGTTAAAGTCAACATTTACTAAATAACTACTGTGTTAATACACTAAACAAGATGAAAAAAGCGTTAATAAAACGATAATTTATTATCGTTTTTAGCTTTTTTAGTCAAAGGTCTATATGTAAGCGTTAGCGAACATAGACCTGCGAAGTGTTTAATACACTAAACAAGGTAGTGAGCGATATTGGTAAAAAGACAAACGTACTATTAGTACTGGTCAGCTAAACACGTTGCCGTGCGTACACATCCAGCCTATCAAGCTTGTAGTCTTCAAGCGTACTTCAGGGAGAGTTCATCTTAGAGTTGGCTTCCCGCTTAGATGCTTTCAGCGGTTATCTCATCCGTGCGTAGCTACCCAGCGATGCTCTTGGCAGAACAACTGGTGCACCAGTGGCACGTCCAACCCGGTCCTCTCGTACTAGGGTCAGCTCTCTTCAACTCTCCTACGCCCACGGAAGATAGGGACCGAACTGTCTCACGACGTTCTGAACCCAGCTCGCGTACCGCTTTAAATGGCGAACAGCCATACCCTTGGGACCTGCTCCAGCCCCAGGATGCGATGAGCCGACATCGAGGTGCCAAACCTCCCCGTCGATGTGAGCTCTTGGGGGAGATCAGCCTGTTATCCCCGGCGTACCTTTTATCCTTTGAGCGATGGCCCTTCCACACAGAACCACCGGATCACTATGACCGTCTTTCGACTCTGCTCGACTTGTATGTCTCACAGTCAGGCTCGTTTATGCCATTATACTCTACGAGGGATTTCCAACCCCTCTGAACGAACCTTTGTAAGCCTCCGTTACTTTTTAGGAGGCGACCGCCCCAGTCAAACTACCCACCAGACATTGTCCTCGCATGAGATAATCATACGGAGTTAGCTATCAGAATATTCAAGGGTGGTATCTCAAGGATGTCTCCTCTAGTACTTGCGTCCTAGTATCAATGACTCCCACCTATCCTGCACATGAATATCCCAATAGCAGTGTCAAGCTATAGTAAAGGTGCACGGGGTCTTTCCGTCTTTCCGCGGGTAGGAGGAATTTTCACCTCCACTACAATTTCACTGGATCCCTGGTTGAGACAGCTCCCATCTCGTTACGCCATTCATGCAGGTCGGTATTTAACCGACAAGGAATTTCGCTACCTTAGGACCGTTATAGTTACGGCCGCCGTTTACTCGGGCTTCAATTCATGCCTTCGCCTAAGCTAAGCAATCCTTTTAACCTTCGAGCACCGGGCAGGCGTCACACCCTATACATCCTCTTACGAGTTAGCAGAGTGCTGTGTTTTTGGTAAACAGTCGGGAGGGACACTTTGCTGCCACCCATCAATGCTTCAAAGAGTAAATCTTCTAACAAATAGGGCACACCTTATACCGAAGATACGGTGCTAGTTTGCAGAGTTCCTTAACCAGGGTTCATCCACGCGCCTTAGAATACTCATCTCACCCACCTGTGTTGGTTTACGGTACGGGCAACATTACATCTCGTTTAGAGGCTTTTCTCGGCACGACAGTATCAAGGGTTCAGTCCGCTCTCCGAAGAGATTGAACTGCCTGTAAGATCTCGGTCTCATGCAAGGCGGATTTTCCTACCTTGCGACCTACGTCCTTCGACCCGCTATTCCATCAGCGAGCCCCTTTAACTCTATGCGTCCCCCCATCACTCAAATGATGTAATGTCGGTATCGGAATATTAACCGATTTGCCATCGTCTACCCCTTTCGGACTCGACTTAGGTCCCGACTAACCCTACGATGACGAGCATCGCGTAGGAAACCTTGGGTTTACGGCGAAGGGAATTCTCATCCCTTTTCTCGCTACTCATGCCTGCATGCTCACTTCCATCCGCTCCAGTACTCCTTGCCGGTATACCTTCAACGCTGAATGGAACGCTCTCCTACCGCTAGAGCACATCACTAAATCCTAAGTATCTCTCTTATCCCCTGAGGCATTTTAAAACGTTTTTTACGAAAGTAAAAAAAGTTTTAACTATATCTCTTGAATATCTCTACTATAAGAACTTAATGATGTGCTCTAACCTAAAGCTTCGGTGTTTATCTTAGCCCCGATATATTTTCGGCGCAGAATCGCTAGACCAGTGAGCTGTTACGCTTTCTTTAAAGGATGGCTGCTTCTAAGCCAACCTCCTGGTTGTTACAGCAACTCCACATCCTTTTCCACTTAGATAAAACTTTGGGACCTTAGCTGTTAGTCTGGGTTGTTCCCCTCTCGACATAGGATTTTATCACCCTACGCCTGACTCCCGAGGTTGCACGTATAGTATTCGGAGTTTGATAGGGTTTGGTACCGCGGTAAGCAGCCCTAGCCCTGTCAGTGCTCTACCCCTATACGCTAATGCTCGAGGCTATACCTAAATATATTTCGGAGAGAACCAGCTATCACTAAGTTTGATTGGCCTTTCACCCCTATCCACAAGTCATCCCAAGACTTTTCAACGCCTACGGGTTCGGTCCTCCGCTGGCTCTTACACCAGTTTCAACCTGCTCATGGATAGATCACTTAGTTTCGGGTCTGCAGCATCTGACTTGTGTTCCGAAGAACAGCGCCCTATTAAGACTCGCTTTCGCTACGGCTACCCGTTCGGTTAACCTTGCCAGATACCACAACTCGCAGGCTCATTATGCAAAAGGCAGTCTGTCACGGTGCATAAAGCATACCGCTCCAAATGATTGTAAGCCATAGGTTTCAGGTTCTATTTCACTCCGCTCACCGCGGTCCTTTTCACCTTTCCCTCACGGTACTTGTTCGCTATCGGTCTAGTAGTAGTATTTAGGGTTGGAGGGTGGTCCCCCCATATTCAGTCAAGATAACACGTGTCCCGACCTACTCGTTCGTTAATCTAGTACCATATAAATGTTTTTAGTTACGGGAATATCACCCTCTATGTTCAAACTTTCCAGATTGTTCACCTAACAAATATATTATCACTAACAGCCCTAATCCCATTTCGCTCGCCGCTACTCTGGGAATCTCAATTGATTTCTTTTCCTCTTGGTACTGAGATGTTTCACTTCCCAAGGTTCGCTCCCCGCAGGGTAACATGATTCGCACCATGTTGGGTTGCCCCATTCAGAAATCCCCGGATCAAAGCTTCTTGGCAGCTCCCCGAGGCTTATCGCAGCCTAGTACGTCTTTCATCGCCTCTACTAGCCAAGGCATCCACCTATGGCCCTTAATATCTTTTTATTGATTAGAAATGCTTATTGAACAAGTCCAATAAGCTACGCTAGACGCTATGTCACTAAAGTACAAAAAAGCTTTCGGCTTTTTCATAGAGTAGTTCAATAATCTCTAACAATCTAATTATTCTAATTTACGCTCACTACCTTGTTTAATGTACTATAATAGTCCCGTTAAAAACAGAACAAATATAACACTTCACAAGATAGCTTCCTGTTTAATTGTAGTTATTTAGTTGTAGTAATAATTGATCTCTATATTTAAATAGATAATCTCTTATCGCTATTTATTGACTTTAACAATGATAATTTAATGATCGTTTGGTTTTTAAAACCAAATATAAACTCTTTAATCTTTAAAGAACTTATATTTAGTTTTT
>NZ_AUPZ01000023.1 GCF_000445475.1 Sulfurimonas hongkongensis | reverse complement strand
TTACTAAATGTAGCTGACACGAAATTTTAAACGGTCTCCTTTATGTTACTAAATGTAGCTGACACGAAATTTTAAACGGTCTCTTAAAGAGTCTTAGTTCTCTATTATTCTAGTTGTCTGCTTCTACTCTTTTATGCCTTAGGAAAAGTGGAGCAATAAAACAGTAATTTTAATATAGAATTTTGTTGGTAGAATTTTTTTTTATATTATTATATAAATCCTTTTTTAATTTCCTAAAAGGGGTTCTTTTATTTTCATTTTTATATTCGTAAAAAACCATATCCAAAATTTCATTTTGAGCTAAACTTGGACAACTTTTCATTAAGCCATATTGCTTAGACTTATTATACATTTTATACTTCACTTTAATATCATCAAGTATTTCATTATGTATCGCATATATTTCTTCAATTTTAAAGGTATTTAAATAGTTCTCTTTCTCTGTATATTTTTTTAAATCATTAGTATTTTCAATCATAATACCTTCTTGATCATAACTAAAAATAATCTCATCAAATAATCTGTATTCAATTGGATTTATATGTTTTTTAATGTAAAAATCCTCATCTCTTTTTAATCTTGAATTACATACTTGACAAGCTGGAATAAGATTTTCAATACTACAACCCAAAAATGGATAAAAAGCTTTTGGATAATAATGATCCAAATCAGGTTTTAATGTTTTATCATCCGTATATACTAGATTAATATAATTTTTTTCACAGTACGGACAGATATAAAGTTCATTTTCATCTTGTAGTTTTGCTCCAAAATAATCTCTTATTATCTCATATACTTTTATAAACTTTTTTAAAAATTTATTTTTTTCATCTTTAATGGCTCTTGCTGAATAATTTATGGGAGTTTGTTTAGGATATTTAAAATATTCAATTTCAAAATATTCATAATGCTTATTAAGTTTAGTGAAAAAATCATCTATCAGATTGTTAAACTCATCAAATTTTAAAAATATTAACTTTTCGCTTGGCTTGCAATCTTGATTAATATACCCATCTGGCAAAAAATTATCATATATACTTTGAATATATGATGTAGAGTCAGTCTTGTCGATTTTATCAATAATTTCTTTTTTTAAGTTATTACTGACAGTCACAACAATCCTTTGTATATATGGAGTAAATGTTTTCTTATAACCTCATCTCCTATAAGTTCTATATATAGATCTAATTTATCTATAATAAAATTATTTTTTTCATCTATTAAATAACTATATTTTCGATAAAGTATATCATTTTTTGCAAATATCTCTTTTAAAGACTTTAGTTTGTTTAACCTAATTGCAGCAAATAATTTTTCATCCTCTGCTTTCATCTCTTCTTCTGTTATATTCTCGTTTCTAACACTGTACCATTCTCCCAACAATCTTCTAAGTAAAAAAATATTTTCTAAATTAATTGCTTGGAAATAACTTAGTATTAATGAGATTGTTTTTATATACTCTTCTGAAAAACTACCTATTGAGTTCTCAACAAAAAAACCATCTTGAAATATATCAAACATGTTTGCACCAAATGTTTTTATAGTGGCATTATTATCTAAGAACAGCACATTTTTATTTACTACATCTGTAAGTATAAATGGCGAATGTGTAATAAAAATAATATTGACACCATAAATTTGACTTATATCGGCTTTACTTAGATTATGCAATAAAAAATTAAGATGTTGCCTTTGGTACTCTGGATGATAATACAGTTCTATCTCATCTAAGATGATGTTGACATATCTATATTTGTACGCTTGTTCTACGGATGAATTAATATTTTCTAAATGGTATATCAATGCATTTATAAACAGTATTCGCTGTTTTTCTCCAGAGCTTAGAGTATCAAAACTTATAAATTCTTTTGTTCTTTTTTTCTTTTTATCACCACCTAATAGTATTTCAACTTCATAAAAAGATGGTGGCGTTAATTGATGAAATGATTTTTCTTTGTTATTGGATAAAAAAATGTCTATTTCTTCTGATAATTTATTTATATTTATCTCAAAAATTTCTTTTTTCTCTAATAGATCATATTTTAAAAAATAAACAGCTCTTTTTAACTTGTGGGTTATATGACTATTATCATCGTGTAAAATAGTTACTAGTTCTTTTATATTTTCAAACTCTTTATACCTCTCATACCTCTCATAGCGGTACACAATAGTTACTGTTTTTTTTAAAATATACAGTTGTATTTTTCCTAAGAACGAGTGTTCCTTTATAGGCTTTTTAAAATCGAATTCAATTTTTTGAGAGATACTAAATTTTTCAAACAGCTGTAAAATGATTTCGTTATCTTTACTTATTTCACTATATTTTATTCTTATTTCATTGTTTTTATATATGATTTCTTCTGATACTTTTTTATTTTCATTTTGTACAATTTTCAGATAATTAAATGTAAATTTTAACTTTTTAGCAATACAATAATCCTTTGAATATCGAAGTTTTTGTAAACTATACTCTTTATTCTCATCCATTGGTTTTAAAAGATTCACTACTAGTCGTTGCTTTGCTAAAGCAGACTGTTTATTTATATCTATGTTCCCATCATTTCTAAATGGTTCTAACACTATTGGTGTCTGATAAGCATCATTTTTATGAAATATTTTGCCTATCCAATCTCCCATCAGTTTTTCGTTATTCGCATATATAGAGTAATTTATCCCTATTGTATAAAAAAACTGATTAAGATTAAACTCTTTGTACGGACTCCATGTTTCATCTTTTTCATTGTATTTCATAACTTCTAGTTGAGAATCTTCAAAAACTACTTTGTATATAACATCATGCTTAAATATCACTTCAAGATTTAAATCGATAATTTTATATTGATTCATCTCTTTAGTGGCATTTTGATTTATTGAAAGATTATAGATAAAACCAAACAATACTTCTGCTAATGTACTTTTTCCAGAACCATTTTTTCCAACAATAGCACAAATATTTATATAGTTATTACTAGTGCTATAAATATTTTGTAAAGCTTCTTTTTTTAAAATCTTATCGTCATTTATTTCATACATATTATTAAGTTTATAGTAATGATTTTCTACTAAATTTTTAGTATATTTCTCATCACTATTTTTTAATACCTTAATAGCTATTAGCTCAAATTCATTTTTCTCAAGTTTTAATTCTTGTAAATTATCGTTATCATTTTTTAAATAACTATCTAATTCCTCTTTTTCATATTTGGATAATGTAGCTTGATATTCACCGCTCCAACCTATTTTTGATAAACTTATGTACAGTAGTTGTGATTTTTTAGTTAATAGCTTTTCATAGTTACTATAACTTTGTGGCAACTCTTTTATTTTGTTATTGTTCTCAAGTAAAGAGAAAGTATTTTTATCAAGCGAAATATAACTAAGAGGTCTAATCCAAAACATAAATATTGTAAAAGATGTTATATCTATACCGTAAAGAGTTTTAATTTTTTGAAAATCTACTTCTTTAGCATTTATTAAATTGAAAAACATGTCCCATAAAATATTTTGGTCATCTTTATTTCTTTGAGATAATATATGTACAGCCATAGGTGTTGGACAACCTACAAAATCTATACCAAATTTTTCTATACTATCAATGATTTTACTTAAATTTATTTTAGTAATACTACTCATAAAACTGAGTTCTTTTTCAAAAGTTTTTAAGAGTGCCAGAATTCTTTTTAGTCTCGTTGTTTCTTTTTGATTGGCTGAATTAAAACTGACAAATAGATGAATTGGATCTACACTTTTTAAGTCTTGAAAATCATCTATCCAGCTGTTATTTTCTTTAAACATATTGCTATTACTTAGTAGATTATAAAGCTTTTCTCCGAATGATTCATTATTTGGAAATTCATTGAAAGAAGTGTGTATCACATTTTTAGAGTAAAAATAAAGTATATCAGCAACTACTTTATATAAATAATACCATTTTATTCTAAAGTGATACTCTCTAGAACTAAGATTATCTTCTCTTAAAGTATCATATGAAATATTAATATTTTCAGAAACTAAATCAGTAAAAACTAATATATCACTTGACATATCAGAAAAATCAAATCGTAATAGTTGCAGTATATATTCGTTATCTGTGTATAATGTTTTATCATCTTCCAGTAACATAAACTTTGTTTGTAGTTTATTTGAGAGCTCTTTTGCTAATTCCTCTAGTCTAAAATTATTTTCTTGGTTTTCATAGAGAATGTAATCATTTGTCTCTTTTTTTAAAAGCTTTGTTTTATCAATTGTTTTGTTACTTTTTTTGTCAAGTTCTTTTATAATCTTTGCTAATTCTTCTTCCTCTTTAGCTTGAACATTAGAAGTTTTAAACTCTATATAATCTTCAGGATACCATCCATAGCCATGAGCTTTATCAATAAAATCATTAAAACTCAACTCTCCCTGTTTAAACTTTTTTAATTTTTCAAAAAAATTTTCAGGGCAAACATAACCTGCGACATGCCCAATAAAATGATGTTTATTTAAACATAAAAGAAGTTTTTTCAACTCCCACCTGCATCTCCAGTAACCCCATCTACATCCGCTTGTTTCAAATGTTTCATATCTGGATATAATTTTATTATTAAAAGAGAGAGTATACTCAGCAACAATTTCAAAATGATTATCATCTTCTTTTTCATCAATTTCTTTATTTGGTTGTCTCTGTGTTATGATATATAACTGACTAGGATATTTACTTAAAATTTCATCGCAAAAGAAATTATATCGTTTATAAAACCCGGACTCTTCCTTAATAATATACTCACTATTTTCATAAAACCAATCTCTATTGATTTTTAACTCTTTAGCGATGAAATCTAAAAGCTTTTCATCTACTTTTTCTAAAAAACTTTTTTCATCTTGAATATCAGCATAAGTAATCTTGAAATCTTTTAAAAATAATGGTATTTCTTCTTGATTAATATTGAAAAATTGAAATAATTTTTTGATTTTTTTATACAAATTTATTCCTAATTATGTTTTTATGCAAACAACTATCTTATTTCTCTTCTAAAACTTGTTATGCACTTTAGCATTTAACAGTCCATTCGCTGATTTTTGAAACTCATAATTAATTTTAATATTTTTAGTTTCAAAAGCTTCGTTTTTTAGCATCTCTTAAGATTGGCTCTAAATATTTTGACTTCTTGATTTAATACCTTTATCTTCTTCAATCTTTTTTAGTGTAAATGTTACTGCATAATATAGTGGTTTTGGTGTATCAATTATATTTACCATTATTGATAGTTTCTTTTTGTACATAACGTTTAACTCTGTCCAATAAATAACCACTAGAACATTTATTGACTACGAGATTTTATTATCTCTTCGATAGTTAATTATATCTTCTACACTAATAATAGGCATAGCGTATTTTATAGAAAACTGTCTAATATCATCTTCTTTTGCCATTGTTCCATTGTGATTTGTTATCCTGAACCATCATTGGAAGTTGAAGTTCATCAACTTTTTGTTTAGTTAAACATAAAAAACTATCCCGCTACACTCTCTTATTAAAAGTGCCATTTGTTCTTTTGTTAAATTTTGCGCAGAAAAAATTATATCTGCTTCATTTTCTCTTCCATCCAGACTTTAACTGTTGGTTTTGGATTTACACCAAATCTGCTGACCTTTATAAAATAAAGCGCTCGTGGACTTCTATTTTTCAATAGTTACCACCAGTAAGGAATTTCACATTGCCCTGAGAAATAAATTTGAATAATTTTATCTAAATTATTATTAGTTGAGAATTAGGAAGATAATTATTTATTAAAAGAAATTTTATATAAAACAATCTTAAATAACTTGATTAGTGCTACATGAGAAATTTTAATAAAATAGTTTGCTTTTTACAAAAAAATTAGCAAAACAGTTCCTTGCATTCAATTTCGTGATTTCATTTTACATCATTATCTCATAAGCAGGATTAAATGTTTTTAGCACTGTGCTATGTATTTTGAAAATTGTGTTTTGCGGTAAAGTTCCTAGTTTTTTTATAAATCTGTCTTGAGAAAAGCTTTTTACTTGAAAGCACTCAATGCCAGAGAGTTTAGATAAGCCATTTTGAGCATTATTTTCTATTTTGATAATCCAAGGATAATCTTTGTAATACTCTTTGTATTTGGTAATAGGTACAATTATCCTAAGTCCAAATCTACCAAGCACATCATCATTTATCACAACGGCAGGTCTTGCTTTTTGTATCTCACTTCCAACACTAGGATCAAAATTTACAAGCCAAATTTCACCTTGATTAATACTCATAAAAATTCACTCCACTATCTGCCATATTTTTACACTCAGACATATACTCTTTGTTTTGTGAAGCTTTACTAGCTCCTTGTTCCCATTTTTTTAACTCTTGTCTTTTAACATATTCTGTTATGGCATTTTTATATATAGTGTTTAGCGATACTTTAAGCTCTTCCTTTAACTTAACTACATCTTTTTTTAATTCTGATGGTATATTAAAGGTAACTTTTTCAACAGTTTTATTTGAACCTGTCATTTTACACTCCTAAAAATATGTTACTATTTGCCATAATTATAACATAGTTTTTTATGCTTATAATAATCTTATGAAGTTACTCCAAACCTCAAACTTGCTTAGGGCTTTTAGGTTTGAAGGTAGGATTAGCCTCGAACAAGTTAGATAATCTAAAGAACACATAACCAGTTCATTACTCATAACATGCATTCCGATTTAGAAGGAGTAGAACAAGGAAGATTCCATATATAGGAAATTTCTAGCTTTGGATGTATGTTATAATTTATCTGCAAAATGATAGAGGATTTCTTATGACTAAGCTTAAAGTTTTAGAGTATTTCAAAAGAAAAAAAATATTTACTCTCTTAAAGTGGATATTTATTCACAGAGATAAAGGTATAGTTTACTAGATACAATGCTTGTGGTGTCTTAATCTATTCCCACTCATCATACTTAGAATTTATATGTTTGTCTTTTTTATATCTTCTGGCATTTTTATTTTTGTCTAGTTGATTTGAACTGTAGAGTATCTCACTTTTTATCTCATCCATCTCTCTTTGAGTATCTTTGTATGAGATAATTTTTGTTACTAACTTTTGCAAATCTTGTAAATCACCTTTATAAAGATCTATAACTTGGACTCGCTTTAAGATTTTTGAAGCGTTATCTATTTTTTTATTAAAACCCTCATGAGTTAGCTCTTTTGTGTTTGACAAGTAAGAGATGATACTTTTATGAAACCGCTCCAAAGCTCTTATATATCTTAGTCTATTTGAATTTTCTATAGTTTTTTTAGATGCTGACATACTCTACCTAATATTTATTTATGCTTGTTATAATTATACAATTAATTTCTACTCACTGGAGAAAACTTGAACAAAACTCTTCTTTTACTGCTTATCTTAACTGCCTCACTCTTTGGAGAACTCATACACGAGTACCCATCACAAAAGATATTTAACTCTAAAATCCCCATTATTGATATCAGAACGCCTGATGAGTGGAGAGAAACTGGACTTGCAAAAGGTGCTATCCCTATCATGTTTTTCAATGAGAGAGGTGATTACAATGTAAAAGCTTTTTTAGATGATTTAAATAAAAAAGTTGATACAAAAAAGCCTTTTGCTATCATTTGTAGAGTCGGAAGTAGAACTAGGATTGTTGGAGATTTTTTATCCAAAGAGTTGGGTTATGATGTTATCAACCTACTAGGAGGGATGATGTTTTTAAAAGCTAAAAATTTACCAACAGTTCCATATGACAGATAATGGGCTTTTTAAAATTTCTTTTTCATTTTAGTATCAGAATCATTGTAGTCTTTGGTGCTATTGGGCTTTTTGTATTTTTGTTATGGGGTGTTTTGTATCTTTTATTTTTGAGATAGGTTCTATCTTGTTGACCAAAGCATAAAGTGTTGGCAGATACATTAGATTTAAAAAAGTTCCCCACATAAGTCCAAAACCTATAGAGACAGCGATAGGTTGAAGAATAACTGCTTGACCACTTGCGTAAAATATCAAAGAAAAAAGACCTAAAAATGTTGTTACAGAAGTTATAACAATAGGGCGAAGTCTTTGCTTAGCGCGCTTAAAAAACTCCTCTGCTTTACGAGTTCCATGTAAAAAATCTAGCATAATGATGCCATCATTTATAACAACTCCAGCGAGTCCTAACAAGCCTATAATAGTTGGCATCGTGATGTTTATACCTAAGAGTTTATGCCCAACTAGTGCTCCCAAGATAGACAGAGGAATAACACTCATAACCATAAGTACATATTTTATTTTTGAGAAAATCAGTAAAAGAGTTAAAAAGATTAAAAACATCGCTAAACCCACAGCTGATTTCATATCAGCTCCCATCTCGTTTTTCTTCTCTTTTTCCCCTAAAAGTTCAACTTCTATGCCAGAGTCACTTATCTCATCTATGGTATCTTGCAGTTTATCCAATATCTCTGTTGGAGTGATTATTCGCTTATCTACACTAGCAAAAAGAGTTTTTACTATGTTGCCATTTAGTTTGTCAATCTTTTCATAATCTCTAACCTCAACAATGCTCGCTATATCTGTTAGTTTTACAAATCTACCATCGCCTATGGCTACACTAAAGTCAAGAAGTCTTTGAATATCGTCTTTATTTGCATCCTTAGTTTTTATCTCCATAACTCCGCGTTCATTAAATGTTGTGGCCTGTTTTTTTTCTAAAAAGTAAGTGCTTAAAACTCTGGCAATTGACGCTTCACTTTGGCCTAAACTCTCTCCATAAGAGTTTATCTTGATTTTATACTCCATCTTTCCGTATTTGATATTGTTGCTATAGTTTTTGATGCCCTCAAGTGTCGATATCTCCCTCTCAAGCTTTCTTATCGCTGCTTCAAGTTTTGCATCATTACTTCCAGAGAGATTTATCTGTATATCACTTCTTATAAGCCCCGCTTTATCTTCCATAACTCCAAGTTCTACCATATTGTACTTCTCTTTAAATGGCATTACTAGTTCTTTAGCACGAGGTGAGAGTTCAAAAGTTTGTTTTTGCCTTCTTTTATCAGGGTTGTTAAAGTCAAAACTAAAGTTTAAAACAGGATTTACATACTTGTTTATCCAGTCAGTATCCTCTCTATCGTAAAGTTCCATAGTTATGTAAAAGACGCTGTTATTTCTTTGAGTATCTCCAGATAAACTTCTTCTATATCCAGTAGTTGATGAGATTGCTTTGAGGGCAAACTCATCAGAGTGAAGAAGAAGAGTCTCTTGTATCTCTTTTGCAATTTTATAAGTATCTTCAAGAGGTGTATTTATATCCATCTTTCCAGATATGTAGAGATTGTTCCCATCAAAGTTTGGAAAAAACTGAAATCTCATTGAGCTTGCAGTAAGATATGTAGCTAAGGGAATTATGATTAGAAAAAGAGTTAAAAAGGTTTTTTTATACTCTATAAAGTAAGACAAGACTCTAGCATAGAGGTTTTGAAAAGGCGTCCAGTCTAAAAAATTATTACTTTTTCTAAGTATCTCTTGAGCGTGAAGAGGCAAAAAGAAAAAACTCTCTATAAGTGAACCTAACAAAATCATTATAACAACTATAGGGATAAGCACAAAAAACAGAGCAATTTCTCCATGCAACATAAAAATAGGTAAAAATGCCATTACTGTAGATATAGTTGCTAGTGTAACAGGTAGTAACATCTCTTTTACGCCTAAGATAGACGCTTCATAATTGTCCATACCCTCGTCTATATGTCTTTGAATATTTTCACCAACTACAATAGCATCATCAACCACTATACCGATAACTATCAAAGCACCTAAAAGTGAGACGATATTTATAGAGTAACCCATATGGTAGATAAAAAGAAGTCCGATGATAAAGGAGAAAGGAATACCCATGGCCACAACAATAGCTACTCTTATGTTTATAAGTACCCACATAGAGATAAAAACCAAACAAAGCCCTAGCATCAAGTTTGATATAACAGTGTTTAATCTCTCTTTTACAACTTTAGAAGAGTCCCTAAAGAAGTTAAATGTGATCTCAGGATATTGCTTTTGCAATGTTTTAGCATACTCTCTTAGCTCTTTTGAGAGAGCTATAGAGTTGCCCTCCTCTTCTTTTGAGATAACTAGATTTAGAGTCTGCTTATTGTTAAAAGATGCCAATGTTTCAGTTTGTGGATACTCAATAGCTACCTTTGCGATATCGCCAAGTTTTATATACTTTGAGTCGATATTTAAAATGCTCTCTTGCCATTCATTTATATCTGCTTTTCCGTGCACGGTTGAGATATAAACAAAGTTCCCTCTTTGTTCTATATCTCCAATGGGAAAGGTGTAAGATAGGTTTGAGATAGCCTCTAAAACACTAGCGTGCCTTAAATCATAAGCCAAAAGAGCTTCAGAGTTTATACTTATAGATATCTCTTCTTTTGAGTCTCCTCGAATAAGTATCTCACTAATATGCTTCATCCGAGAAATTTTTATCTTTATCTCTTTAGCTATCTCGGTTAGCTCGCCTTTTGTAACGCTGTCTGAGGATAGGGAGAGGTTTATAAGAGATCTAGACCTCTCTAATAGTCTAGCTACTGGCTCATTCATATCTGATGGCAAATACTGCCTTATTGAAGTTATGGAGTCTTTTACGCGGGATAACAAGTTTACTTTATTCGTATTTTCATTGAGTGTTAGAATGATTACAAAAGCACCAGGGGTTATAACAGTTTCTGTTTTATCAATCCCATTTATATTGCTAAGTTCTTCTTCAATATCCCGGACTGCCATCTTATCCATAACACTGGCACTAGCACCACTATAGGAACCACGAACACTTATCTGGTCAAGTTCTACATTTGGAAAAATCTCTTTTGGGATATTTATATAAGCATTGATTCCCATAATTATCAAAAAAACAAGCAACATATAGTTTAGTCGCTTGTTTTGTATAAAGTATCGTATAAAATTTATCATTATTTTACAAAAGTGACTTTATGACGTTACTAACACCTTGATGCAAATTATAAGTTGGTATAGGAAAATCTAGTTGCTCATTTTCTAAGTTTACATTATTAGCACTCAGATAAGATGCGAGTTTACTTAAGTCTATCTCCGTTTTACTCTCATCTGTAGCCCTGTTTGTTCTTTGAATTTTAAAAGCAAGAGATTTCAAACTTACAAAGTCACTCCATCTAAAAAAAAGTTCTGGAGTTAGCTCCTCAACCATTTCGCCCTCAGGGCTGAAGAGTTTTTTCTCATCTCTTAAAACTACAAGTACACTAAGTATTGCGTCACTAAATGGTACAACTCTACTAGCCCAAAAATCAGGCTCATTTTTTGTTTTTAACTCGTTTGCAAGATAGGCTGTTATCTCATCAACTGTGGCACTTTTAAAAAGTTCATAACTCTCTTGTTTCATCTTATATTCCTGTTTATTTTAGTATCGTTGTATAGCTAAATCATTAATACTTTTGTTTTGTATAGTCTCTTGTCTTGGTGTATCTGCTAGATTATCATACTTATTTATCGCCTCTTTTATCTTTCTCTCTAACGCATTTGGCTCTTGATATGTGATGTTTAGTATAAACTCTCTACCGCCAAGATAGTTCATAACCCAAAGCTCTTTATCAGAGGGATTAAAAGTTTTTCGCACATTAATTGCCGCCATCAACTCTCTTATATCTTCACCTGTGCTTTTGGAGTCATTTGAGACTGTTGTATAGATTTCATACATCAAAGAGCTTATCTTTTGGGCTTCTACATCACTTTGTGGTTTTTCATCTAACATTGCTAAGAGTTTTGAGATTTTTTTTAAGTACTTATATTGTGGTTTTAAACCCTCAAGCAGTACCGCTCTAGCTGAACCAAACTTCTCTAGAGCTTCTAGTACTATCTCAAAACTACTCTCATCTGTGCTTAAATCGTACTCATTTACTATTAGTTTTGCTTCTTTTATACTCATTTTATAAATCCAGCTTCTCTTAATTTTTCTATAATCTCAGCGTCATCCATACCCTGCTTTTTATAGATATTTGCCCATGTTTGAGCCTCTTCATTAAACTCTAGAGCTTCTTTTGAGTGCATCGCTTGATGCTCTAGTGTGTTGTAATGCTCTATAAGTTTTGCTATATTCATGATATAGTCTCTATGAAATGCTGCTTTTGGGTTGTTAGAAAAAAGCCATCTAATGGCATCGTAAAACATCTCCGGAGTTCTGTTTGTCTCCTTTAGATGCAGTCTTAACATATACTCTGCGTCCATATTTCTATACTCTTTTCTTATAAAATTTCTTTGAAGTTTTTTTCTCTCTTGGTCAAAAAAGGCTACAACTCTTTTAATTTTTAAGTTAAATTCATCACTATTTGCATCTACTGTTTTTGTTTTTTTAACTATTGCATTTTTATCTTCTTGGGCAAAAAGAGCTTCAAGTGAGTCAACATCATAGTTTTTATTTAAATTTGCAAAGTATGGCTTTAACTTCTCTGAGATAAAAACTCGGTAAAAATCATTTTGTACTTCTAGAGTTGTAAAATAGCTTGTAAAAAAAACAGAGTCTTTTTCTTTTACTTCTAAAGTCTTAGATAAAAACTCACCAAAATCAAGCTTAGATGTAAAGTCTCTTTTGTTGATGATATAACATTTAAACTTAGCATCGCTTATCTCGACTTGTGAGATAACTTGAGCTAAAAATCTCGCCTCAGCTCGGTTTAGTTTTTGTATAAATGTGTACATGAAACCCCATATCTACTATTTTTTAGCTAAAACCTATAACTAATCTCATTTTTAGTATAATTCCACTTTTACAATTAAAGGAGAAATATTGAAGATTAGTAAAAGTTTTTTAACTCATTTTATAGCCGTGATTTTAGCAGTTTTATCTTTTGTAGTAGCTGATAAATATAGCTCGCTACTTCTTTTAACCTCTCTTTTTGCTCTCTCAGGAGCGATAACAAATCAACTAGCTATCCACATGCTTTTTGAGAGAGTTCCATTTCTTTATGGCTCTGGTGTTATTCCCGCAAGATTTGAAGCTTTTAAAACCTCTATAAAAGAGCTTATGATGAG
The DNA here is from genome assembly GCF_000445475.1 of Sulfurimonas hongkongensis. Lineage (NCBI taxonomy): Bacteria > Pseudomonadati > Campylobacterota > Epsilonproteobacteria > Campylobacterales > Sulfurimonadaceae > Sulfurimonas > Sulfurimonas hongkongensis. Next base: position 6,565 of record NZ_AUPZ01000023.1, on the reverse strand, counting down.
TGAGTTTTTCACAAAAGAGCAGCTAAATAGCTTCTTTAAAAATGAAGAAAAAAAGATAAATTTAGAGCCTATCATCAAAGAGACAGATTTTTCCCTAGCCTTTGACGCTCTTTCTAAAACAGTAATGGAGTCATCTTTTGGCGGTATGCTTGGAATGTTTGGAGGAGAAAAAGCACTTGAATCTCTTCGTGAACCATTCTCAAGCAAGATGCAAAGTGCAGTCTCTAAAATAGTAGCATCTGATGCCTTTAATCAAACACTTCAAAACCATATGCAAAATTCCAGCCTAAGTGATGATATGTTAATCTCAATAGAGCAAGTCATAGATGCCAGACTAGATGAGCTAACACCACAAATAGTAAAAGAGATAGTTCAAAAACTAATCAAAGAGCACCTTGATTGGCTAGTTGTTTGGGGAGGCGTTTTTGGTGGACTCATAGGTTCTCTAAGCTCACTGATAATCTAATCTAGCTTTTCACTTCCACCAACTGGGCAAAACTTGTCTGAGCCCCTCGTCGGAACCTCGAACTTGTTCGAGGCTAGTGTTACTTTTAAGCCTAAAAGCCCCGAACAAGTTCGAGGTTCCAAAAAATGCACAACTACAGCCATCTTAAAAATGCTTTATTTCTAAGACTGCTCTCTTCCATCATCATTTGTACTTAAAACTTTTTTACTCACTTTGTTAGCATCATGTTTGCTACGCTTTTTTTTAGATAAGCTTATAACTCCTGGTGAAAACTTAATAGCAAGAATTCTAAAAATAAAAAATATAGAGATAACAAATAGTAAAAATACTATATCAAAGTAATCTCTATTTTTATCTGTACTTAAAATGATGACATCTCTAATTAGAAATATAATAAAAATATCAATCACAAATCGAAGTCGCAGAGTCTCTTTTTTTATAAAATCAGAGACCATTTTTACAATCTCCATAATAACAATAAACTCTAGCATAAGAATAATTGCCTTATAAAATTCAACTCCCATTGCTATTATTATCAAAAAGATAAGAGTTGCTGCTAAGACTTCAAAATTTGTGCTAAAGTATTTTTTTATTTTCTTTATTGCTTTATTCATATCTAGGTATTAAATACAACTATGATTGTACGATATCTCCTCCAACTTGGGCAAACTGCAGTAATTTTGCTATTGATACTGCTCTATCGGCTATCTTTTCAAGTCTTCTTAGTGCACTTAACATATCAAAATACTCTTTTGATAAATCAAGATTTTGTGAGATAAGCTTTAAAATATTTTTCTCAATCATTAAGTACAAATCATCAGTTTTACTCTCCTCAACAATCACTCTATGATATTTCTCTTCTATATGCTTTGCATCTACTTCATCTATAATTGAAATAGACGTTTGCAGAGACAATAGAGCAGACTTGAGTAAGGGAATGGCATACTCTAAAATCATCTTTGTATTTAAATCATCACTATAAGATTTTTTAAATTTTTTTGCAAAATCTTTTGCGTTTGAGCCAGTTCTAACTAATTCATTTGTAATCTTTAAAAAAGCAACAAGCTGTCTCAAGTCTTTTGCTTCTGGTGAATACAGAGCTAGAGTGTTTACTATTAAATTATCAATTTCATTTGATTTGACTTGCAACTTTTTTTCAGTTATTTCTATATTTTTCAAATCATTAATATTCTCTTCTTTTAATGCCTTTAAGCATACCTCCAATGATTCAACAACATCAGTTGCAACTCTGAAGATTTCATCTTCTATATTTTTCAATTTTTCCTTATACGTTTTTAACATCATCCAAATCTCCCTGTAATATAATCTTCTGTTTTTTTATTGTGTGGATTTATAAAAATAGTCTCTGTCTCATCATATTCGATGAGCTCTCCTAAGTGAAAAAATGCTGTATAGTCTGCTACGCGCGCAGCTTGCTGCATGTTGTGAGTAACAATTACAATTGTGTAATCCTTTTTTAACTCAAGCATTAAAGCTTCTATCTTTTGTGTACTAATTGGGTCAAGTGCCGAAGTCGGTTCGTCCATTAAGATAACTTCTGGACTAATTGCAATCGTTCTAGCGATGCAGAGCCTTTGCTGTTGCCCTCCTGAGAGTGAAGTTCCAGGAGTTTTGAGTTTATCTTTTACCTCATCCCATAACCCAGATTTTTTTAGTGAACTCTCAACTAACTCATCGCACTCTCTTCCTTTTTTTACTATGCCATGCTTTAGAGGAGCATAAGCCACATTGTCATAGATGGATTTAGCAAATGGATTTGGTTGTTGAAAAACCATTCCTATCTTTTTTCTAACACTTACCTCATCCACATCTTTATCATAAATATTTTTACCATCTATAGTGATAGAACCATCAGTTTTTACTATTGGTATAAGCTCATTCATCCTATTTATGCATCTTAAAAATGTAGATTTTCCACATCCTGATGGTCCTATGAGTGCTGTAATTTTGTTTTTATAAAGAGAAGCATTTATATTATAAAGAGCTTGATTATCCCCATAAAATAGGTTTAAATTTTTGATATTAATTTTACTTGTGTTTTCTTTCATTTTATTCCTCTTTATAGTTTAACTTCTAATTTTTTTCGCAAATAAATTGCAACTATATTTAGTGAGATTAGTATACTTAGCAAAACCATAATTCCCGCAGCAGTTTTTTCTATATACATTCCCTCTGGCATTCCTGCCCAAGTAAAGAGTTGTGCGGGCATAACAGTTGCCGCCTCGGTCACCATAGTTGGAGCATCTGGGATAAAAGCTATCATGCCTATAATAATAAGAGGAGCAGTCTCTCCCATAGCTTGTGCTAAACCGATAATAGAACCCGTTAAAACTCCAGGAAATGCAAGTGGTAAAACATGGTCTTTTGTAACTTGAATCTTGTTAAGTCCTAAGCCATATCCAGCTTGCCTGATGCTATCAGGAACGGCTCTTAGAGCTGCTCTTGAGCTAACGATTATAATAGGTAGAGTCATAAGTGCGAGAGTCAATCCTCCAACAAGTGGCGAGCTTCTTGGCATCCCAAATAGATTTATAAATATAGCAAGACCTAAAAGACCAAAAAGTATGGAAGGAATTGCTGCGAGATTATTGATGTTTATCTCTATAAATCTAGTGAGTTTATTATCATCTGCAAACTCTTCAAGGTAGATGGCTGTCATAACTCCAATAGGAAAGGCAACAAGCATCGTAATTATTAAAGTCAAAACTGAACCTACCATTGCCGAGAAAAACCCTGCATACTCAGGAATTTTGGAGTCGCCATTTGTAAAAAAAACAGTGTTGAACTTTCTTTGAATCAAGTTTTGTGCATATAGCTCATCAACAATCACTCTGTTTTTATCTTTTAATTTATGGTGATGTCCTTTTAAGTACTGATCAACTTGGTCATCAGCTAAAACCCAAATACTCTGTATAGTGTTCATTAGCTGTGGATTTTGCCGTACTTGATTTGGAATCTCTCTAAGCCATGCTCTTGATACTATTTTTCTATATTTTTTCTCAACTGCAAGCCTACTGTCCTCAACTGACTTTTCATTGTAAGCGACATCGATTTTTATATAAGCCACACTAAAAGCTGGGATACCTTTTCCTACAATATCAAAAAGGAAAAATATTAAAAATGCAATAGAAAAAATCAAAGAAGTTAGAGTAAACTTTTTAAATCTTTTTGCACTTGTATGTCGTGCTTTTAATGTTGAATCATAAAATGGATTGTGCTGTTTGGTCTTCTGTTTTTTTCTCATAATGTGTTCACTTTATATTTTTCTTTAAACGCTCTTATAAGAGAGAGTGAAATCATATTTAGAATCAAAGTAACAATAAAAAGCATTAGTCCTAGTGCGAACGCTGAGAGAGTCTCAGGAGAGTTAAACTCAAAATCTCCCACTAGTGAATTTACAATGGTTACAGTAACTGTTGTCATGTCTTCTAGAGGATTGATTGAAAGGTTTGGACGAAGTCCCGCTGCCATCACAACTATCATCGTCTCTCCCAAAGCTTTTGAGAGACCTAAAAGCGAAGCTGATATGATTCCAGGCATGGCTGATGGCAAAACTATGTTTTTTATCACTTCTGCTTGTGTCATCCCAAGAGCAGAGGCAGCCCTTCTCTGAGAAGCAGGAACTGCACGAATCACATCATCACTCAAAGATGAAATAACAGGGATAATCATAATCCCCATCACAACACCAGATGCAAGAGCCGAGTTAAAAGTAGCTTCTAATCCTAAAAACCCAGCTATTTGTACCACTAAAGGTGCAACTGTAATCGCTGCAAAAAACCCATATACAACTGTTGGAATTCCTGCTAGTATCTCAAGAACTGGTTTTAGATAGTCTCTTAGCGAAGAGCTGGCATATTCACTCATATATATAGCACTTCCAAGACCAATAGGAACAGCAACACTAAGTGCGATAATTGTGATAACAAAGGTACCTGTAAAAATTGCTAAAGCACCAAATTGACTTCCCTCAACTCCAGGGCTCCAAATGGTTCCTGTAATAAAGTACCAAAAGCTTCTGAGCTTAAAAAACTCTATAGCTTCAAAAACAATCGAAAAAAGAATCCCAAAAGTAGTTAAGATGGAGATAATCGCAGCACTAATTAAAGCTAACTTAATTAGTTTTTCCTGTAACTCTCTTTGTTTGTTTCTTGATTTAAAAGTGCTCAATACTTTTCTCTTATTTTTTTAACTCTTCTAGAGTTAGCTTTTGGCTACTCAAAACTTTGTTTCTAGCTTCATCTCTTATATCTTGTGCCAAAGGGATGAGTCCGAGTTCAGTTAAAATCCCATCATCTGCTATCATTTTTTTAGACATAAAGAGTTTTGTATACTCTTTTAAAGCAGGTACATCTTTTGAATGGTCGTTTTTGATGTAAAAGTACATGGATCTTGCAATTGGATATGTCCCCAAAGAGATAGTCTTTGCTGTTGGAAGTGTGTTATCGACACTAAGTCCTACAACTTTATCTCTGTTTTCTTCTAAAAACGAATATCCAAAGATACCAATAGCAGCTCTATTTTTTGTAAGTTTTTGCACAATTAGATTGTCGTTTTCACCTGACTCAACATAGACGCCATCAGTTCTTATCACTGAATATTTTTTATACTTCTTATTTGCTTTTTCATCTTTTTTATAAAGGTCTGTATAGACAGGCATTTTTTTAAAGATTGATTGTAGTACCAACTCTTCAAAAGAGTCTCTTGTTCCTGAGGATTTTGGTGGTCCGTAGACAATGATTTCTCTCTCTGGCAGAGATGCATCAATCTCAGAGTATTTTTTATATGGATTTGGAATTAGAGATTTTTTATCTGCTGATGGGACTTCCGCAGCAACTGCTAGGGCTAGTTGCTCTTTTGTTATATTAAAACTCTCTACTTGTGATGATTGTGCAATGGCGATGCCATCAAAGCCAATGAGTGCTTCTGTAATGTCAGTTACACCATTTTTTTTACACATCTTGAACTCTTTTGCTTTCATTCTTCTTGATGCGTTTGAGATATCTGGAGTGTTTAAATCAACTCCGGCACAAAAGAGCTTCATACCACCGCCAGTTCCTGTTGATTCTACAACTGGGGTAGGATATTTTGATATGACACCAAACTCTTCAGCAACCAAAGATGAAAAAGGATAAACAGTAGAAGAGCCTACGATTTTGACCTGCTCTCTTGCTGATAAAGCTGTTGTTAATAATGCACCTGCAATTAAGCCCATTGATATTTTTCTAAAAGTCATTTCTCTCTCCATAAATTTTTTATGTTGAAAGTTTAATGACTCTTGATTACGATCTGATTACATTTAAAAATAACTCAAGGGGATATTCTTAAAAACTAAATTTATCAAATAAGCCAGTAAGCTCTGAAGCACTCAACACCCCAATATTTCTATAAACCTCTTTACCATTTTTATCAAAAATAATTTGAGTCGGTATCATTCTAACTTTCAAGTCAAAAGCAGCTTGTCGCTCTTTTTTGACATTTATAAAATGGATATTATACTCAGGATGTTTTTGTGTGATTTTATAAAGCATACCACTCATAATTTGACAACTATTACAACTATCTGAGCCAACTTCTAAAAAATATGCCTTACCCTTTCCTATGCTCTGTTTAACATACTTGTATTGACTCTCTTTTAACATATGCTCTTGTGCAAAGGCCTCAAAAGTAAAAAACATCAATATTGCTATAAATAATTTCATTTTTTTCTCCTAAAATTGTAAATAAGCTTGCCATATAAAATAAGCACCTATGCCTATTAGTATAAGAGCAAAACCTTTGTTGATATAGTTTGAAGCTTTGGCAATTGCTTGATTTGAGGTGATACTTTGAGTAAAGCCCACAGAGACTCCAGCCACTAAAAGTAACATAGAGTGACCAAGTGCAAATGTTAAGATAAGTCCATAAGCATAGATATATCCACTATTTGCAGCAACTGTTATGATAGCAATAAGAGGAGCTGAAGCACATGGAGTACTTACTGTCAAACGCAGAGGTAAAATACACCAGTAACGCAGATTAAAAATGTACCACTTTATTTGCAGATTAAAAATGTACCACTTTATTTAAAGAAGATAC
>NZ_AUPZ01000022.1 GCF_000445475.1 Sulfurimonas hongkongensis | reverse complement strand
AAAATGGAGTATGCCAGTGAGAAATTGGTCACTGACTATTTCTCAACTTGCTATCTTTTTCGAAGGGAGGCTGGATAAATATTTAGAGGTGTAGCTTTATGTTACTAAATGTAGCTGACACGAAATTTTAAACGGTCTCATTTCAGTTAAATAATAAGTGTTACGAAGTGGTGCATTTTTGCACTGCGTTTTGGTACATTTTTGGATTGCGCTTGACACTTAATCCAGTTATGTCTATTGGTATTAACTGTTGTAAATTTTGATTTATTGATGTTTCATATTTTATTTTTTTAGTTGTTTCAAAAAAATGAACTTCACTATTGCCATGCTTGGCAGACTTTATTCCACCTCCAAATAAATTTATAATTTTATCTTTAATCATAAATACAATAAATAATGCAACGGCAGGACATCCAGTATATTTAATCAAGCACATTATATGCAAATTAACTTTAAAAAATAAAAAAAACTTACAATTAAAATGTGTGTTATGTATTCTAGCGTGGAAATAACATATAAAATCTTTGTTAGTAGTTTAAATAATAGTAGTGCTAAAGACTCTGTATTTAAAGTTCTAATACTTAAAAGTATATATCAAAGAGAGAAGTCCGGAATAGATGTAGTCGTCGTTTACTATAGGGCTTGACGATGCTTCATTTGAGAGTTTGTCAACTCGAAGGTTTACTAAGGTAGAGATGTTTTTAGTTATAGGGTGTCTTATATAGGTTTGAACTCCTACCATCAAGCCAGCACTTGGAGAGTAAGCTTTTCTGCTTCCTAACTCTTCTGATTTTTTAACACCATAATAGTAATCAACAAATTTAGCTGATTCATAAATCAAAATTAGGCTAGGGTAAAATGAAAAATCTCCAGCCTTAAAGTCATACCCTATCTCACTCTTTACTATCCATGAATCATATCTATCTAAAATATCAGTTAACAGCATTGTCTCAACGTATGCTGAACCTTTTTTCACATTAAAGGCTAAACCGCCCTCAAATGTTTTTTTTCTCTCATCCATCCCATCTATATCATCTACTTTGTAACCATAGACTCTAGGTTGAGCAGTTAGTGAAAATCCCCAAGCAAAGTCTTCATCTCTAGCTCCTAAAAAATAGACTCCAACTCTTGTCCATTTTGCATATACTATGGAGTTGTCAAAGAAGATTACAGGACTAGCAATTATATTTGTATCTACATTTGTATATGGTTGAGATTGAAAGTACGCACCAGCGCCTATTGAGAGATCATGTTTTTTATCTTCTGCTTGAAGGTTGAAAAAAATTAAAATTAAAATTAAAAGCGTCCTCATCTAAGCTCTTTTATCATGTAAAAATAGCTCGGGTCATTTGATTCATAGTAGGGTTCTATGAGAGCGTTTTGATATCCTTGAGACTTACTTACAGAGACAACTCGTCCAACTTTTAGACCTTTGAAAAAAATCTCATCTAAACCAGAAGTAATAACTTCATCTCCCACTTCTATCTTAAACCACGCAGGAATAAACTTTACCACTAGGTTTTTAGCATTGTTTCCATGTGCTATTCCCGGTGCTCTTGTTTTGCCAACATAAACAGCATAAGAGCTTTGGATATCTCTGTTTAGAAGTCCTAAGGGTTTTTTATTTTGAGGCACTACTATCCCAGCTACAAGCTCATTATATGTTAAACCGTAGATTTTTGAAGAGTTGTAGTCATCTACATCTAACCAAATTCTGTTTAAATCGCCAAATTTTTGATACGATAGAGCACGGACTAGTTGAACTTTTGGATCAATAGTGATCTCAGAGTTATTGGCTTTAAAAAGATCATTTATTTCAGATGCCATCTGTTGCATTACAAGATGGTTATTTTCATAACTTTGAAGCTCATCTTTTAATGAAGCTATAGTTTTTGCTTGAAAGATATGTTTATCGATACTATTTTGTACAAACTCTGTAGAGTTGTGATAGTGTGATTTGAAGTAGTTAAGAGCCGAAATTAAAGGGCCTTGAATAGTGTTTGTGTAGTATAAGGCACTCACAAAGAGTGCGATAAAGAGTAGAAAAAAGCCTAAAAGCTCTTTATTCATTTTCGAAAAGTTCTTGGAGTAGGTCTATCTCTTCTAAGGCACGACCAGTACCACGAGCAACTGCTAAAAGTGGCTCATCTGCAACATAGACAGGAACCTTTACGATATCGGCTAAAAATTTATCAAGTTGGCGAATTAGAGCTCCACCACCAGTTAGGATAATACCGTGATTTACAATATCACCAGCTAGATCTGGTGGCATCTTCTCTAGAACATCACGAAGTGCTTCTGCTATCTCTTTTAGAGGCTCTTTCATAGCCTCTCTTGCATCTTCACTTGTAAGCTCTACTGAGCTTAAGAGTCCCTCTACTTGGTCTCGACCATTTACAACCATAGTTAACTCTTCAGCAAGTGTTACAGCTGTTCCTATGTTGATTTTGATCTCTTCAGCAGTTCTCTCACCTATAAGTAAGTTATACTTCTTCTTTACATAATCAACTATACCCTTGTCAAGCTTGTCTCCAGCAGTTCTGATGGACTTTGAGAGGACTAAACCACCAAGAGATACAACACCAACCTCAGTAGTACCACCACCGATATCCACAACTAAGTTTCCTTGTGGTTCACGAATGTCAATGCCCGCTCCAATAGCAGCTGCCATCGGCTCTTCTATCAAAAACACTTCACGAGCACCGGCACTTAGAGCAGATTCACGAACAGCTTTTCTCTCAACCTGAGTTAAACCATAAGGAACACAGATGATGATTCTAGGGCTTATAAGAGAAGTTCTTCCATGCGCTTTTTCTATAAACTTTCTAATCATCTTCTCAGTCATATCAAAATCAGCAATAACACCATCTCTCATAGGACGAATAGCTTTAATATTTCCAGGTGTTTTTCCAACCATTTCTTTAGCTTCATGTCCAACTGCTAAAACTTTTTGATGTCCATATCTCTCTGTTTTTACTGCAACAACTGATGGCTCATTTATAATAATACCACGACCTTTTGCAATAACAATAGTGTTTGCAGTCCCTAAGTCTATAGATAAATCGTTAGAAAAAAGCCCTACTAGTTTGTTAAATATCATATCTCTTGTCCTTAAATTTGTTGTATATTATGTTTACGCTATCTTTTTAGTTGACTTTTTTATATATACGGGTGCAACATTTTCATTTATAACCTCTGGAGTTATTAAAACTTCATAACCTGCATAATCAGGAAGCTCATACATTATATCTATCATATTTTCTTCAAGTATTGCACGAAGTCCACGCGCTCCCGTCTTTCTTTTGATAGCCTTTTGGGCAATTGCTCTTAGTGCATCTTCTTCAAAATTAAGCTCAACTTCATCTATAAGGAAAAGTTTTTTATACTGTTTTATTAGAGAGTTTTTAGGTTCAGTCAATATTCGGACCATATCATCTTCGCTTATTTCATTTAGTGAAGCTATAATAGGGAGTCTTCCAACTAACTCAGGTATGAGACCATATGAGACCAAGTCATCAGGTTCAACCATATCATAAGTCATTTTTCTCTCTTCTTTGCTCTTTTTATCGTGTCCAAAACCTAAAACATTATCGCCTTGTTTTTTCTTGAGTATCTCATCAAGACCATCAAATGCACCGCCGCAGATAAACAAAATATTTGTAGTGTTTATAGTTGTAAACTCTTGGTTTGGGTGTTTTCTACCACCTTTTGGTGGAATGTTTACCTCTGCACCCTCTACTATTTTTAGAAGTGCTTGTTGAACTCCCTCGCCTGATACATCTCTTGTGATAGAGCGGTTTTCACTCATGCGTGAAACTTTATCTACTTCATCTATAAAAACTATGCCTTGTTGTGCCCTCTCAACATCACCATCAGCTGCTTGGATAAGCTTTGTTAGGATATTTTCAACATCTTCTCCAACATATCCAGCTTCGGTCAGACTTGTGGCATCAGCTATTGCTATAGGGACATTGAGAACTCTTGCAATAGTTTGAGCCATAAGTGTTTTACCACTTCCTGTTGGGCCGATTAGTAAAACATTTGATTTTGCTATCTCTGTATCATCATCTACTACATGTTTTGTTTTAAAAATTCTTTTATAGTGGTTATAAACTGCAACACTAAGTAATTTTCTAGCTCTCTCTTGTCCAATGATGTACTCGCCTAAAAACTCATTTAACTCTCTTGGTGTCATTAAGTTGTTTACAGCCTCTAAGAGCTCTTCTTCATCTACTCCCAAAGCCTCTTTTTCATCTCCAAACATTATTTTATAGGCTGAAATCACACAGTTTTTACAGATGTAAACACCATTACCAGCTATTAGGGGGTTTTCTTCACTCTCACTCGCGTCACAAAAACTACAATGTCTATGAATCATATTTCACTTCCTTTTTACTCATCTATTCACGAAAATTTTTATCATTTTTTTCTTTGAGCATCACTTCTTCTCTCAAATGGTATGCCTCTTTTTGTCTTTAGCACAAAGTCGCATAAGTCATTTACATAGTGATTTTGAGTTATCTCAATAAGCTCACTTGCACTCTCTTTTAAAGGTTTACCAGACTCAAAAAGATCTCTGTAAGCAGATTTTAGCTCATTTATATCCTCTCTATCTAAACTTCTTCTAAGTCCTGTTAAATTTAGTCCCCTAAGTGTCGCACGATTACCCTCAGCCATACAAAAGGGAGGTACATCTTGAGCAAGTGCAGAAGCACCGCCAATCATTGCATAATCTCCAATATGAACAAACTGGTGGATAGGTGTCATACCGCCAATAACAGCGTAATCTCCAACTTCAACATGACCAGCTAAAGTTGCAGCATTTGCTAAGATGCAGTGGTTTCCAATAATAACATCATGACCTAAATGTACATAACCCATAAAAAGATTGTGATTTCCTATGATGGTTTTTCCGCCACCACCCTTTGTCCCAGGGTTAAAGAGTGTAAACTCTCTTATCTTGTTATTATCGCCAATTATAAGTTCAACTTCTTCTCCATCGTACTTTAAGTCTTGTGGTATTGAGCCAATTACTGAGTGAGAGAAGATAGTATTGTTTTTTCCAATAGTTGTTTTTCCGTAGATGCAGGAGTTTTGCGCTATCTTGGTGCCATCACCAATGATTACATCTTTTGAGATAAAACAAAATGCTCCTATCTCAACATCTTTGCCTATTTTTGCACCATCTTCTATGATTGCATGTGGGGAAATTTTATTGTTTGACATTTAATCTCTTTGTGTTTTAAACTTTAGTTCTTTGTTCATAAATCTTAGTTATTTATCTACTATCATAGCTTTTAACTCAGCTTGAGAAACTAAAACATCATCTACATATGCCTTACCCTCTAACATCCAAATAGCGCCTTTATTTTTTATAACACTGATATGATATTCTAGTTTATCTCCTGGTTTTACAGGGGAGCGAAACTTGGCTTTATCTATGCTCATAAAGTAAACAACTTTGTTTGCAGCTTCTTTTTCGGTCATATGGTCCATGCTTTTAAATGCAAGTATGCCACCAGCTTGAGCCATTCCTTCTAAGATCATCACGCCTGGATAAATAGGGTGTCCTGGAAAATGTCCTTGAAAAACATTGTCGCCAATAGTTACATTTTTATAACCAATAAGAGTTTCATTTTTTACAATGTTAGTTACGCGGTCAAGCAGTAAAAAAGGGAAGCGATGAGGTATAATCTTTTGAATTTCGATAACATCCATAATCATAGTCTAAGAAGCCTTATAGTAATTTTTGGATATTTTAGCTAAAAAATGATTATATAATCATTAGTACAATGCAATATTTACTCATCAAAGAGAATTTATATTATAAGTAATTTTTCTTTAGTGTCTTGGTAAGTTGTTGCATCTAGTGATATTGTGAGTTTTGCATCACATATCTGCTCAACTACAATGATGGGAGATAAAGAGTAAGGGTTTGGTTCTATGAGTGCTCTAATGCTAAGTTCTTTTTCAAATGATGGAGGGTTGAAGATTAGCTCTTTTATGTTTTTATAGTCTGAATCACATAGCTCATTAAAGTGTTTTAAATCTATAAACTTAATCTCTTGGCGATTGAAGTAGTTGATGTTTTTATCTTTAAACTCTATGCGTCCATCAGCCTTTTTTTTATCAAGCATAGAGTAACAAATCGAGTAAGCTGGTATGAGTTCACCCTTGCCTTTAGTTAGCTTGAAGTTAAAAACTCTGTAGTTTAAAAACTTCTCTTTTACTATCCTGTACTCTATGTTTTGCTCTTCAAGTTCAACTCTTTTTTCATACATTGCGAGACGTTCTTCAATGGAAGCTGGAAGTGTTGTGTTTGAGATGGGTGAGAACATCTCATCCATAATGCGATCTTGTTCCTCTCTTTGCATAGTTAGACCATAGATGCAACCACAATAGTCTTGACGATAAAGCATCTCCTCTTTTGTAACTTGGGACTGGTCTTGAGTGCCGCCATTTGAACGATAATCAAGTGCTATAAACTCAACTCCATACTTTTTAAAAAAAGCATCACCACTTCTTTTTAGTTGCTCTTGAGATTTTAGAGGGCTAACGAGAAGTGTTGTAGTTATTTTTTTCTCTCCAAGTTCAAGAGCTTTTTTTGCACTAACTTCAAAGCGTCTATCAAAGCAGACTTCGCATCTTGCACCTTTTTCTCTCTCCCTCTCAAGACCTTTTACAGCAATCAACCAGTTTTCATAATCATATTCGCCCTCAATAAGAGAGATGCCAAGTTTTCTGCATGATCGTTTAACATCTAAAAGTCTGAGTCTATATTCTAAATATGGATGGATATTTGGATCATAAAAAAAAGCTGTGAGTTTTTCATCTGGGAAGTCATGATGAAGTTTTTGCAGAAAAAAGTGACTATCTACACTGCAACAGATATGGACTAAGATTTGTAACTCCTCTTCTGACTTTCTTATAGTTCCACCTCGACAGAGGTGGAACTTGGTGGAGGTCTAAACTATTTTGTCTCTAAAACTTCTATAGAGTTTATAGCATCTTGACCTTGAATCGAGTCAAGAACTGCGAAGCTCTCTGCATCATCTTCTTCTATAGCACCAAATACTGTATGAACACCATCAAGATGTGGAGTTGCTACAAAGGTGATGAAAAATTGACTTCCACCAGTGTTTGGTCCAGCGTGAGCCATTGATATAGTTCCTCTTCTATGGCGAGAAGTATTTTGTGCTGTCTCACACGCTATAGCCCACTCAGGTCCACCAGTTCCAGTTCCAGTTGGACATCCGCCTTGTGCCATAAAACCTGGGATTACACGGTGAAAGTTGAGATTATTATAAAAGCCAGTGTTTGCTAAGTGTGCAAAGTTTGCAACTGTGTTTGGGGCTTCCTCAGGAAAAAGCTTTAACCAGATATCGCCTTTGCTTGTAGATACTTTTGCCCATTGAAGTTTACTTAACTCTTCTTGGCTCAGGTCGTAAGTCTTTAGTTGTGTATTTCTAAACATTTGAATCCTTATTTGTTTTTGAAATTATAATGACTTAATCTTAGAGTATTTGAAAGTTCATAGTTTAGTTTAGCACTTAGTGTATAATGCTGAGCATGAAGATAAGCTCATTTTTTAAAACCATAACTATTAAGCAAGCCGATATTATTACGGTTAGCGTTATATTTCTCTTTACAATGATTTTTGTGGGTCTTTTAGTTGAAGAGATGTATGAAGATTATGAAAAGGCACTAGAGCAGAGTTATGTTACTAGTATAGAGTCACTTTCAGAGAGTGAAGTTTTAGCACAAAAACATCAAAGATTGAAATCTCTTTTGATTAAAACCGCACTAGCCATAGTTACTCTCTCGTTTATACTTTTTGCTATTTTTTTAGGTTTTCACAATCTTTTTAACAAACTTCTCCATCGTGATACAAAGAGATTTTTGGAATTTTTTGAACAAAATACATATAGTGACAAAATGATAGATCCAAATAGTATATTTTTTCAAGACTTTAAGGTAATGGTCGGATACGCAAACGAGATGGTGGCTAAGATAAAAGAGCAAAGAAACTCACTCCAAGAGCTAAATGAAGGACTAGAAGAGAGAGTTCGGATGAAGATGACAAAGCTTGAATCCATCAACAAAAACTTAGAAAAAGAGAAAAAATTTTCACAAGATTTATTAGTATCGCAAAGAGAGTTTTTAAGATATACAGTTCATGAAACAAACACACCTCTTAGTGTTATACTAATGTCCATTGAGTTATATCTGATGAAAAATCCGCGAGATAGGCAGCTCTCTAAGATAGAAGCTGCTGTTAAAAATATCTTTAGTATCTATGATGATTTGAGCTATTTGGTAAAAAAAGATCAAGTTGAGTATCCAAAAAGAGTTATAAACTTTGCAAACTATATAAATAGTAGAATAGACTTTTTTACAGAAGTAGCCCAGCAGTCAAAAGTGAGTTTTAACAACAAGATTGAAGCAAGCGAGATGCATATATATTTCAATGAGACAAAGCTTCAAAGGATAGTAGACAACACTATAACAAACGCCATTAAATACACACTTCCAAAAGAAGTCATAACAGTAACACTTATACAAATCGGTGCAAATATAGAGTTTGCAATGGGTTCAAAAGCAAAAACTATAAAAGATACACAAAAGGTTTTTCATGAGTACTATAGAGAAGAAGAAAAGGCTGATGGCTTTGGAATAGGGCTAGGGCTTGTTAGAAGTATTTGCGAAGAAGAAGATGTGAAAATCTCAGTCTCTTCAGATGCTAATGAGACTGTTTTTAAGTATATATTTAAAATGATGGGCGATTGATGAAGATTTTACTACTTGAAGATGAGCTTATGTTAAACGAGTCTATATGTGAGTATTTAGAGTCTGATGGGCACAAAGTAGAGCCTTTTGCTAATGGAAGCGAAGCCTTTGATGCTATAAAAAAAAGTTCTTATGATTTGCTCATTTTAGATATAAATGTACCCGGCATAGATGGACTCTCTTTTTTAGAAGAGTTGCATGAGTTAAAGATATATGTGAGTGTTATCTATATAAGTGCCTTGGTAGATATAGAAGATATCTCTCGTGCTTATAATTTAGGATGTCATGATTACTTAAAAAAACCATTTCACTTAAAAGAGTTGGCACTTCGCATCAACCGTGTAAAACTTGAAAGCCAGAGACCAAGGGTGCATCTTAGAATCTCTAAAAATTATAGTTATGACCAAGAGCACAGTCTTCTTTTGTTTAATGATGAACCACAGATTCTTACAAAAAAGCAGTCACAAATGATAGATCTGCTTGCAAGAAACAGAGGAATGGTGGTTGACTTTGAGCAGTTTCAAACTTATGTATGGAGTGAACAGCTTGTGGACAATGCAACCATAAGAGCTGAGATAAACAGGCTCAAAAAAAATCTAAAAGAAGACTTTATCATAAATGTTAGGGGAATGGGTTATATGATAGACAAACCTTAGTCCCTGTTTGTTAGGGTTTAGGTCTCGTTTATGCCATTTGTATCTAGTCTCATCCAAATACTAAATGATTTGGATGAGACTAGAATTATTGATTCATTTTTCCTACAGCACAAGATACAAAGCTCTTTGCTTTAAGTCCAGTTGACTCAAAAGTTCCAAGTTCTTCATCGTCTAAAGGATAACCTAGTTTTCTCATTTTTTTGCGAAATAGTTGCTCATGCTCCTCATCTTTTATCTCAACACTTACAACCCTAGGCTCTTGGTTTAAGTCAACTTCGACCTCTCCAAAATCCTCCTTTAGAGACTCTTTTACGGTGTTTGCACAGCCGTTACATTTTATATTTAGTGCTTTGAAATCTTTTTTCATTTTTCATCCTTTTTAGAGTTTGCTGGGTGAATGACTTTGCCAGAGTAGATAACTTTACAACCACTAGGCATAATCATATCAGAACCAAATTTTATAATAGAGCGACTTTGAGAGATTAAGTCAGAAGTTATAGAGATATTTGTATCACCTCTAAAGATCTGATTAAATCCAAAAGATGCTATACCGTCCACAGAACTCGCTCCAAAATCAACTATTTTATTTGCAGTGTCTAAGATAGATGTTGGGACACTTTTAACTATGTTAACAAGAGTTGAAGTGGTATTGGCTATCTTTGGCTCTCTAATATTTCCACTTAAGGCTTGAGTAACGATAGCACATCCATTTTTATCTACTATGCTTACATCAAGTTTTTTTATATCGCCATTATCTTCTAAATCTCCTTGGATTACTATTAAAAACTTTTGTGTCTTTAATGCTAAATCATCGAGCTTTATATTGTTATCTTTTAGAGATAGGTCTAGTTGCAGTTGAGAAATCTTTGTCTCTTGTGTTTGACCATCGTAATAGTGCAAGAAGATGGACTTTGATATATTGATAATATTTAGACCAAGTAAGTCATCAATATCTTGAAGTTTTTTGTCAATATCTATGCCACTTATAGTTACATCTCTTATAACTATCTCTGTATCGGCTTTTTTTTCTTTTATATTATAGTTAGCTACTCCATCTATGATTCCACTCTCTATAGATGAGTCTTTATCAAAAAGATACGCTACTTTTTTGGCTCCAACGCTGTTAATGTCTATCCAAATATGGTTTTTATCAAGTGACGCATTTAGTTCTCCGCCAAAGCTTTTAGTTTTTATATGTAACATATCACTGTGTGATGCTACTATGCGAAGAGGACCATACAAAGGTCTGCCAAAAGCTGCTTTATATAGAGAAAGTTCACAGATATCCACTTCAAAATCAGTCTTAATCTGCTTATCTTTAAAAGAAAAAGACTCAACTATAATCTTGTCTTTTTTATAAACTAAAGAGCCTTTTGAATTATATGGAGCTGCCAAAGAGATAGTTGCATCTATATTTAGAGGAAGTTTTTTTCTTTTATGGTGCAGGTTGATTTTATCTTTTATACTTAGTGTGTTATCTTTATATGTCCCGCTTAAATCAAAAGATATATAGTCACTTATATTTTCTGGATTCGTGTTTCGTCTTAACTCTTTTGAGCGAATATTTAAAGCTATATTTTCAAAATCTTCACTCGCTAAAAAATCTATCTTACCAAAGGGAAAATTTGGTTCATCAAAAGCTTTAGAGAGCTTTTGCAAATCAAGATTTTTTGTATAAAACTCGAATTTGTCAGGCTTTAATAATAAGTTGCTATTTGCTCCAAAATTAGAACTACTCGCAACTATTTTGAACTCTTGTTTATAAGAAGCGGTGCCTTTTACCTTCACTTCTTCTTTGCCAAGCTTTGTGTAGAGTTTAAACTTTGAGTTTAACTCTTTTGTATCTGTTATAAAAAAACCATCCGCACTCACTTTTGTACCAAGTCCACTAACTTTCGCATCTGAGTTAAGATGGAAGATAAATTTCTCAAAATCTCCTTTTGCATCTAAGTCTATAACTCCTAAAGCAAAGGGCTTTACTTCAAAAAAATCTAAAAGCTCTTTTATATCTAGCTGTTTTACACTTACTTTTATCTCTTTGTCATTTAGCTCAAAACTACTTTTGGATTTAAACTCACTACTTGAGGCAACTATGTGAAGAGTCTCTTTGTAAGAGAGGTCTCCTTCAAAATTAAAAGTTCTTTCTAAAATATTGGCATCAAGGGTATATGCAAAACTTAGTTTTTCTTCTAAAAATTGTAAAGCTGGGATGCTAAATTTTATATTTTTTATCTCTTGCCCAAAGCCTAAGATTTTAGGTGAAGTTAAAAATATATTACCCTTTTTACTCTTAGTATCAAACTCTCCATCTATATCTATAACGCCACTTGCAATATCTTTGTAGTTCATAAATTCTAAAAGTTTTTCTATGTGCAGAGTCTTTGCATCTAAGCTGAGTTTTTCATCTTTTAAAACGAAGTTTAATTCGCCTCCGAACTCTTTTGTAGAGACAGAGATTTGATCATTATTTAAATCAAATAAGAGCTTCTTGAGATGCACTCTTTTATCTCCTAAGGCGAGTGAGCAGGATGTACTTATCGATTTATCTTCAAATTTACCCTTTGCATCTAGCTCTAGAGTACCCAGTTTTGGACTCTTTAAAGAACTACTTAAAGTGAAGTCTTTGTTTTGTTTGCTCAGCATAAAATCCACAACCCCAACAAGTCCAAAGTCTAAAGAGTTTTGTTTTTTTAACTCATCTATATTTAGAGCCTTTGCATTAACTCCAATAAGCCAGTTATCGCCAAGCTCCTCTACTTTTACATCTATCTTGGCATCATAGAGAGTACCTTTTGCATCTACTATAATTTTTTCATCATAGCTTATAATGGCTCTAGCTCCGACATCTCCTCTTAGACTATGATACTTTTTAAAAGCACCTATATCTCCATCAAATGTGGCTTCTATCTTTAGAGGCGAGAGAGTTATAAGCTTTGCTTCTATCTTGTTTTGTGGGTCTTGTATATAGGCTTCTACACTAAAGTCTGTAAGATTTAGAGAGTTTATTTTTACTTTTTGCTCAAGTAGGTTTGAGGTGTATCTCTCTATAAAAAAGCTAGTTGCAGGCTTAAATAAAGAGATAAAAACGATAAGTAAAATAGCAAAAGTAGCGATAAAAACATACTTAAATATTTTTTTTGACATCTTAGAGCCTCCACATAAAGTAGACTTTAATCATAGTATCTTCTTTATTAATCTATCTTGTGTTCATAAAGTTTTAATTCATACTCTTTGAGTATAATCTTAAAAAATATTCATAGGAGAAATCATGGAAGCCATTTATCCATACGCACACATCATACATCTCATACTTGCTATTATATTTTTAGGTTATGTATTTACCGACTTAGCAGTCATCTCAGCACTTAAATCTAAGTTTTCAAAAGAAGATGAACAAAAAATCAACCAAGAACTAGGTAAAAGAAGTTTTAAAATTTTTCCCTTAACACTTCTGTTTTTAATCCTTACAGGTGGCATTATGATGTCAAAGTATATAAACTCTAATGCAGGTGTTTTTGAGACAGATTTACAAAAAATCTTGATGTTTAAAATAGCTCTAGCACTTATTATTGCCCTTGGAGTTTTATCAAATATATACAAAAAATTCACAAAAAAGAAAAAGAGTACGTTTATGGAGTTTCACTTCCATAAGCTCGTCATTGTCTTAGGATTTCTTATAGTAATCTCTTCACAGTGGATGTTTTTAGCTTAATGAAAAAGATTTTTGGGTTTGCTCTTATTGCTTTTGGTGTATTTTTAGAGATTATGTGGTTGGGTATATGTTTTGGAAGTATTATTATTGGGGTGTTGCTTCTAATATTTGCACCACGGATACTCTTTTTTCCTTTTAACTTTTTCTTAGTTCTTGGATTGCTTACTATTAATGGAAAAAATTACAGATACTACAGTAACTACAAGTATCAAAAACAAGATTATGCCCACGATAACTATAGAAATAGACAATCATCATTTAGCAATGGTGATAGATACTATGAAACACTGGAGTCTTCTAAAGACGACTCTCTTGAAACTATAAAAAAGAACTATAGAAGGCTCATTAAAGAGTATCACTATGACTCTATCGCTAGTAAGGGGTTGCCCGAAGATATGTTGAAGTTTGCAGAGGTTAAGACTCAAGAGTTAAATGAAGCATATGCCGCTGTTAAAAAGCTAAAGAGTTAGATAAGTTTAAATCCACACCATAAAGGTGTAGATTTATCTATCTTGCTCCCTTTATAGCATCAAGTGCCGCTTCGTAGTTTGGCTCAGCTGTTACTTCTGGCACTATCTCTTTATAGACTATAGTTCCGCTTCTATCTACTACAAAAACAGCCCTTGCACTAAGTCCTTTTAGTTTGCCATCATCCATCAAAACGCCATACGCACGGCTCACATCTTTGTTGATGTAGTCAGATGCTACGCTTAGGTTTTCTATGCCCTCAGTTGAGCAAAATCTATCTGCTGCAAAAGGTAGATCCATAGAGATTACAGTTGTCTCACAGATATCAAGGTTGTTTACATCCTCGTTAAACTTTCTTGTCTCAGCCGCACAAGTAGCAGTGTCAAGCGAAGGAACTGTAATGATGAGTTGAATCCTGTCTTTTGCACCGCCTACTTCTACATCGTTCAAATCAACACCCGTGGCAGTAGCAACTGGGGCTTTATCTCCAACATTTAGCTCATCGCCAACTAGTTTTACAGTAGTACCTTTAAACATTGTAGTTTGCATCTACGCTCCTCAAATCAATTTTAAGAGATATTAACATAAAAAGAGTCTAAATTATCTTATTTACTATATAATTTATTACTAAAAAAAGATAAAGAGTATTTATGAAAAACCCATTTGAATCTGGCCACATTAAAAACTACGTTTTACTATATATAAGTGTGGTTGCGATTATGGTTCTTTTTTTTATAGCAAGTTCAATCTTTATAGAAGATGTAAGGGTAGAGAAAAAAGAGTTTGTCTCAGATATGAAGGGTTCCAAAAAAGAGTTAAGAGTTATAAAACAAGAGCAAAACAGAAGCTTTGGCTCAGGTATAAAACTCTTAGACAAAGCCTACTAAATTACTCTTTTGTGATGATGTAGAGTTGTTCGTGATTTAAGCTCTTTAGTATATCCATAACAGTTACAAAGTCTTGAAATCTTGACTCTTTGTCGCTCCTAAGAACAACGGTCTGATCTTTTGAGATTTGTGAGAGTCTTTTTTTTAGCTGAGATGCATCAAGTTTTTCTTTGTCTAAAAACATCTCGCCTTTAGAATTTACATAAACATTAATCTCTTTTTTAAGCTCTTCTTTTTTACTCGCTTTTGCCTCAGGTAGCTCTACGGGGATGACGCCTTGCTTTATAAAAGTAGCTGTAGTTAAAACCATAACCAAAAGAACAAGCATGATGTCAATAAAAGGTATAACATTTATCTGATCAAATCTTTTTGGTTCTTTTTTATACTTTGCCATCTTAGTCTACTTTTTCTTCGTTTACTATGTCATAAGCGGCTAAAATCTTCTCAACTTTACGAAGTACTATTGTGTAAGCTACAATAGCAGGCATTGCAACTATAAGTCCCATTGCAGTTGCCTTTAGAGCTAAAGCTAAACCTATCATAATCTTTTTGGCATCTACTGCACCCGCATCACCCATAGCATAAAAGGTTATCATAATACCAAGAACAGTTCCTAAAAGTCCAACATAAGGGGCATTTGAACCAATAGCACTAATAATGCTAATGTTATTTGTTAGATCCATCTCTAGATGATCTCTGTTTTTGTAATCATCAAGTCGAATGCTATTATAAAACATCATTCTCTCTATAAAAAGCCATAGAGTTACGATGCTCATAAGGATTAAAACCCCCATAACACCATAATCTAGTGCATCTTCTGCATAAGCCAAAAAGTTATCTTGCATTAATTTTCCTTAAATTTTAATAGTACAGTTGTCCCAAACCCAAGTTTGGACTTTATGTTTAGTTGAATGTTTTGAGAGTCACAAAATCTCTTTACCATGCTAAGACCTATACCAAAGCCTCTCATAGTATCATTTGATTGGTAATAGGTGTCATATATTCGTATAAGTTCAACTTCATCCATTCCACAACCAAAGTCTTCTATGTGGAGTGAGTGATCGTTTAGTCTTATATCGCATCTGTTGCTGTTTGGCGAGTATTTTACTGCATTATCTATTATGTTGTCAATGATTTTTGCTAAGCCCGTCTTATCACTTATGATTTTAGTTTTTTCTAAGTTTAAGTTAAACTCCATGTTAGGGTAGATATGCTTTAAAAAATCAACTCTCAAAAGTAGAAGTTCATCTAGCATAAACTCCTCCTTGATCTCATGAAGAGTCTGTTTTTTTATCATATAGTCAAGCTCGTTATACCTCTCTTGAAGCATAGCGCAAGCAGTATCTATCCTCTTAAGTCTTTTTAAGTCTTTCTCATCTGTAGTCTTTTTTTTAAGCATATTAAGGTTTGTCATGATGGTGCTTATGGGTAAGTTTAGCTCATGAAGTGTCTCTTTAGATAGGTTTTGCAAGTTTGATACATGTTCTTCTAGAGGATCTATAGAGAGTTTTGACATAAAAACAGCACCTAAGGCACTAAAACATGTCATAACTACGGCTAGTAAAAAAACATTTTGTACCTCTACTACCGCTAAGAGATAGTGAAGAGTTGCCAAAAATGCACTGACACTTAAGAAGTAAAAAACAAAAATAGTGATGCGAAGATTACGAAACAAGTCTGTATCCAACCCCTCTTATATTTTCTATACTCATCTGTGGCAGTAGGTGTTTTATACGGTTTATATAGACTCGTATAGCTCCATCACTTGCACCTTTTGACGCACTCCATAACTCATCGCTAATAAGCTCCTTTGGTACTGTGTTGTTTGCATGTTTCATCAAAAGCAGAAGGAGTGCATACTCTTTTTTAGAGAGGTCTAGCTCTTTTTTATCATACAAGATTCTTTTATGCACTTCATCATGGCAAAGTAGTCCAATGCATTCAACACTCTTTGAACTTGTCCTTTTTAAAAGTGCTTCTATCCTTAGTATGAGTTCATCACTATCAAAGGGTTTGGTTATATAGTCATCCGCACCAGACATAAAAGCACTCTTTAGCATTTTTTTATGCGAGGTTAAAAATATACAAGGCGTAGTATCATCAGCACCTCTTAGCTCTCTTAAGACTTGGATGCCATCAATGAGTGGTACATTGATATCAAGTATGTAGAGCTCAAAATTTTCCCCAAAACTTGCATCTATCGCACTTTGACCATTTGGAGCGTGAGTTATAGTGTATCCGTTTTCTTCTAGTAGGTCTATAAGAGTCTCCCCAAAGAGCAGATCGTCTTCTAGTAAGAGAATTTTACTCAATGTCTGCTATCGCCCAGTTTATCGCTTGTTCTGCATACATTGGCACAACATTTGCGTACATTTTTGGTATGACAAATGGTCTTTTTTCTAGGATAACCTCTTTAAACTCAGGGCAGATACCATAGATATTTTGTGCATTGTCACTTACAAAGGCTTGAAGATTGTCTAGGCGGTCGTACTGTTCAAAGATTTCGCATAGAAGTTGAAGAGCAATTGGTGCGCTAAAAACACCAGCTGCACAACCACAACTCTCTTTTTTATCTTGTGGATGAGGAGCTGAATCGCTTCCAAACATAACTTTAGGATGAGCTTCAAGTGCAACACTAAGAAGTGCATCTAAATCTTCTGGGCGTTTTGCTATTGGCTTACAAAAGTTGTGTGGCATCATCATTCCACCAACAACATCATCAAGCGTAAAAAGGAGATGATGAACAGTTATAGTTGCATAAAGATTGTCAAATTTATCAAGCGTATCAACTGCCGCTTTTGTTGTGATGTGTTCCATTATAATTTTAAGCTTAGGGAAAGAAGAGGCTAAAAGCTCATAAATGCTCATAAACTCCGCTTCTCTATCCATAACAAAACCATCAGTCTCTCCATGAACACAGAGAGGGATATTTAGTTCACTCATAGCTTCAAGAGTAGGTCGCATCTCCTCTATATCAAATGATGAAACACCACCCTCGGAGTTTGTTGTAATCCCAGCAGGGTAGAGCTTAATCGCTATAATCTCTTCTGCTACACTTTTTAAAAATGCTTTGTCATAGTTTTTGTAAAAAAGAGTCATATATGGTTCAAAATAGTCATTTGGAACTGCCGCAATAATTCGCTCTTTATAGGCTTTGACCTCTTCTAGAGTTGTGATGGGAGGAACTAGGTTTGGCATAACCAAAGCACCGCTAAAGCTATAAGCGCTAAGGGGAGCTACATTTTCAAGCATAACTCCATCACGAAGATGAAGATGCATATCCAGTGGCATTAAAAGAGTATGAGTTTTCATTTTTTTCCTTAAAATTTAGTCATTTATTGTGTCTTGAAGTATAACAAAATATGCTTTAAAAAGATTTTGCTTAAGTTTGAAGTTAGTCATGCTTTAGTAGAATCTAGCAAAATTAGTAAAATAAGTTCTTTTTTAGAGGTAGTTGATGATAGAACACAGAGTAAAATTTTTTATAGCAGTACTCTTTTTTGTTGTTGGTTTACTAGCTAATAACCTCTACTTAGAACTTGCTAAAACAAAAGAGATTACTCTTCTTGAGAAGATTAAAGCAAAAAAAAGACTCGATGTTATCATTTTAAACTCTCCAACTGTTTACTATGTCGGAAGAGAAAAAGAGCATGGTTTTGAGTACGATTTGATATCTGCTTATGCAAAGGATATTGGAGTTGACTTAAACCTTAGTGTGGTCTATACTGTAAATGAGGCTCTAGAGAAGACGAGAGAGGGCTTAGGAGACATTACAGTAGCATCCATCAGCAAGACTCCAGCCATAGAGAATGAGTTTAAATTTGGTCCAAAATACTTCACAGTCCAAGAACAACTCATCTGCCACAACGCAATGTATAAAACAAGAAGCATCCCAAAGAGCAAAAAAGATTTAGTGGGGTTAGAGATTGTTGTAGAAAAAGAGACAAGTTATGAAGCTACTATGCAAAAACTCTCACAGAGTATAAAAGGTGTAGAGTTTAACTCAACAACCCAGCACTCATCACAAGAGCTTTTAAAACTAACAAATGATAGAGAGATAGACTGTACGGTTGTTGATTCAAACATATTTTTGATAAGTCAAAGAGATTATCCAAACCTCATTAGAACTATAGTCTTAAGCGAGAGAAAAAATCTTTCTTGGATTTTAAGAGAGGGTGATGACTCAGTTAGTCAAAGCCTTTACAAGTGGCTAAATACTTATGAGTACTCATCACAGATGACAAAATTAAAAGATCATTACTACTCGCATCTAGGATATGTTGATCATTATGATACAAAGATGTTTTATAAACGCCTAAAATCTCGCTTACCGCACTATAAAAAGTACTTTAAAAAAGCTGGCAAAGAGTATGACATCCCTTGGCAACTCTTAGCTGCACAATCTTATCAAGAGTCTCACTGGAATCCAAAAGCAAAGAGCTATACTGGTGTTCGTGGGATGATGATGCTAACCCAAACAACAGCCGAGCAACTAGGAGTCAAAAATAGGCTAAGTGCAAAAGAGAGTATAGATGCTGGGGCTAGATATCTCTTAGATATAGAGCAAAGATTTCCAAAAGAGATAGATGGTAAGAGTAGATGGGCTTTTGCATTGGCGGCTTATAATGTTGGTATGGGGCATATTCATGATGCTCAGAAACTAGCAAGAAAGCTAAACAAAAATCCATATTTATGGAGTGATATCAAAGAAGTTTTACCTCTTTTATCGCAAAAAAAATATTATAAACATCTAAAATATGGATATGCTAGAGGGGAAGAACCTGTTAGATATGTTGAGTCTATTGAGTACTATTTTGATATTATGAAAAAAAAAGAGCTAGCATTAAAGTAGCTCTTTTGCCTCTAAGATAAGCTCATTTATAGCTCTCTCATAAAGCTTTGCATCCTCTTTTGAAGTTGACTCAAAACGAGTCACAAGAACAGGAGTTGTGTTACTCGCACGAACAAGTCCCCAACCATTTGTAAAGTTTATACGAACTCCATCAACTTCTATGATATCTTTTATAGCAGGAAATGAAGCTTTAGGGCTTTTTAGTAGCTCTTTTATTTTGTCTATGATTTTAAATTTCTGCTCTTCTGTTGTTTGTATCTTAATCTCCTCAGTTGAGAAAGTTTGAGGAAGTTTAGCAAGCTCTTTATCTAAGTCTATACCACCTTGCAACAACTCTAACACTCTAAGTGTTGCATAGATGGCATCATCATAACCAAAGTAGCGATCTTTGAAAAATATATGTCCGCTTACTTCACAAGCTAGATCTGCATCACACTCTTTCATCTTAACTTTTATATTTGAGTGTCCTGTTTTATACATAACAGCCTTAGCACCACGACGCTCTAGTTCATCATACATAACTTGTGAGCATTTTACTTCTCCAACAACTGTAGGGTTTTTCATTTTTATGGAGTACAGAAGTGCTAACATGTCACCTTTGATGTTGTTGTTGTGAGTTAGAACTGCTATACGGTCGCCATCTCCATCATAAGCAAAGGCGATATCTCCATCAGATGCAAGAAGTTTTTTGATATCTTGTAAGTTATGTTCATCTGATGGGTCTGGGTGATGATTTGGAAATGTCCCATCAGGCTCTACAAAGATACCTTTTGCATTGAGATTTAAGCGAGCAAAAATGTCAACTAAAGCAACACCTGCAACCCCGTTTCCACAATCATAAACTGTTTTGGTATCCATACCCTCTAAGTGCGCAAACTCTTTTACTAAAAAGTCTATATATCTGCTCTTTGCATCTATCTTTATAACTTCTCTTTTACTCTTTGGAGGAAATGGCATCTCAGCACATTCACGGCCAAGTGTGTAGATATCCTCTGCAAAAAATGGTGCCTTATCTACTGTAATCTTAAAACCATTATACTCACTAGGATTGTGAGAACCTGTAATCATGATAGATGCGCTAGGAGTGATACCATCCCACTCCTGATAATTTGCAAAATAATTTATAGGAGTAGGAACAAGCCCCATATCTAAAACTACTTTGCCTCCAGAATTTAGACCTTGAACAAGGTACTCAAAGAGCATAGGAGAGTGACTTCTAGCATCATACCCAACTGCTACATACTTGCCATCTATCTTAGATGCAAGCCCAAAACCGATGCGAACAACGCTTTGCTCATTCAACTCTTTTTCATATATACCGCGGATGTCATACTCTCTATAGATGCTCAATTAAATCTCCTCAAACTTGTAATAAAATGATACACTTAAGAAGTTTAAATAAACGATACTTTTTCGTTATATCTTGCATCAACAGAGGTGAGGGTGTGTGCTTAAAGAGTTATGATATAAAATTATATTTAAAAAGTAAGAATATTTTTTAAATATTTAAGTTAAATTATCACTTGTAGTAATAAATTTATCTTATATAAGAAAACCAATGAGGAGTATACAATGACTCATAAAACTTCAAATCCATCAAGAAGAGTTTTTGTTAAAGGTGTAGTAGCTACTAGCTTGATGGCGTCTTCGGCATTGACTTTAAATGCTACTACAAAAATATCTCAAAGAAAAGAGACAGAAGAACTTAGTGGAAGTGAATTTCATTTAACTATCGATAAAATACAGGTTAATATAACGGGCAAACCTGCATTTGCAACGGCAGTAAATTCAATGCTAAGCGGCCCCACTCTTAGATGGAGAGAGGGTGATGAGATAACCATTAATGTTACCAATAATCTTTCTGAAGACTCATCAATTCATTGGCATGGGATTATTTTGCCTCCTCATATGGACGGGGTTCCTGGTATTAGTTTTGATGGGATAAAACCAGGTGCTACCTTTACCTATAAATTTACAGTAGTTCAAAGTGGAACCTTTTGGTACCACTCACACTCAGGGTTTCAGGAACAAACAGGTATCTATGGTGCAATAATTATAGAACCAAAAGAAGAGATACTCCAATATGATAGAGAGTATGTCATCTCTTTATCTGACTGGTCAGATGAAAAACCAGATTCTATCTATAGAAAATTAAAAATATCAGCAGATTATTACAATTTTAAACAAAGAACCGTTGGAGATTTTTTTGACGAAGTAAAAGAGTTAGGGTTTTTAGAAGCTTTTAGTCAAAGAAAGATGTGGAATGAGATGGCGATGACTGATAGAGATCTATCTGATGTCACAGGCTACACATATACCTACCTAATGAATGGTCAAAATCCAGCGACAAACTTTAAAGCTCTGTTTAAAAACAAAGAAAAAATAAGACTGCGTTTTATAAATAGCTCAGCAATGACCTTTTTTGATGTACGAATCCCAGGGCTAAAAATGAGCGTAGTTGCTTCTGATGGAAACTATGTACAACCTGTCTTGGTTGATGAGTTTAGAATTGGAGTGGCAGAGACCTATGATGTAATAGTCGAACCTGAAGAAAACAAAGCTTACTCTATCTTTGCCCAAAGTCTTGATAGAAGTGGTTACGCTCTTGGAACTTTAACTTACGATGCAAATGTTGTAGCAACTATACCAGAGATGGATCCTCTTCCGATTTTATCACATGCTGATATGGGTATGAATATGTCCTCAATGAAAGAGATGCCAAAGAAAAAAGAGGCTGCTATGAAGTGTGGTGCGGGCATGGATATGTCTGCAAGCGAACCTAAGATGGATATGAGTAAGCCTGCCATCCCTATAACTCCTCTACAAGAGAGGCGTGGAGTTCAAACAACTATGCGAGCTATGAATCCTCAGTATAGACTCTCAGATCCAGGAGTGGGATTAAGACAGAGCAAAAGAAAAGTTCTTACTTATGCCGACTTAAAGTCACTAACTCCAACAACACATGATAGGTATCCCCATAGGGAGATAATACTTCGTTTAACGGGAAACATGGAGAGGTACATGTGGTCTATTAATGGTATAGCCTATAAAGATGCCGCACCCCTAGAGTTTAAATATGGCGAGAGGCTAAGAATAACTTACATAAATGATACGATGATGAATCATCCAATGCATCTACATGGAATGTGGAGCGATTTAGAAACAGGAGATGATAATCATCTCCCAAAAAAACATACTATCATCTCTCAACCAGGTTCAAAAATTAGTTTTCGAGTAAATGTAGATGCTAGAGGTTCTTGGGCATATCACTGTCACTTACTTTATCACATGGCAGGTATGTTTAGAAAAGTTGTAGTGGTATAAGGGAGATGAATATTATGAAAAATTTATTATTAATAATAGTGTTAGGATTTACCACATCTCTATTTGCAGGTAGCGGTGGAGATATATTAAGAGCTACTGTTATGGTAGATAAATTAGAGTATCAGTATAGTGATGAAAAATCTGTTTCATGGGATACTTATGCCTATATAGGTTATGATATAAATAAAGTATATATCTACTCAGAAGGTGAAAAAGCTAAAGATTCTTCATCTGCTAATAGTGAGAACCAATTGGTATATTCTCGTGCTATAACTCCATACTGGGACGTTCAGATAGGTGCTGCTTATGATAAAACCGAGAATTCAGATCAAACTTGGGGTGTTATAGGAGTTCAAGGACTTGCTCCTTACTTTTTTGAAATAAGAGCAGTTATTTTAGTATCTGATGATGGAAATATTGGATTTAGAGCCGAGAGTGAATATGAAGCTTTAATAACTCAAAAACTAATACTTACTCCAAGTATAGCTCTATCTGCATATACAAAAAATAACGAGGATATGGCTATTGGAAGCGGCTTGTCCAATTTAAAACTAGGTGCCAGATTAAGATATGAGTTTGTAAGAGAGTTCGCACCATATGTAGGTGTTGAGTGGAGTAAAAATTTTTCAAATACAGATGATTACTCTGCGTTAGATGAAGTCTATGCTACAGTTGGACTTAGATTTTGGTTTTAGTTAATAAAAACATATAAAGGAGTTTATTATGGGTGATTATGGAATGAGTGGATTTGGAATGTGGTTAGGTTGGTTGATACCATTACTCTTTATTGGGGCATTGATATACTTTATGAATGCTAATAAAAAAAAGGATTTATCAGCTAGAGATATTCTTGATCAAAGATATGCAAAGGGTGAGATTTCTGAAGAAGAGTATAAGGCTAAGAGAGACGCTATAAAGTAGGAGGTGTGTTATGAGCCAAGAGATTAAAGAGTGTTGTCAGGTAGATTATTCCAAAAAACAAGATGATGTTTATACCTGTCCTATGCATCCAGAGGTTCGTCAAAATACCCCAGGGTCTTGTCCAAAATGTGGAATGGCGTTAGAGAGAGAGATCAAAGCGGTAAGCTCAAGCTCTACCAAGTACACTTGTCCTATGCATCCAGAGATTATACAAGACCATCCGGGAAACTGTCCTAAGTGTGGAATGGCACTAGAGCCTATGACAGTTGAGGCCGATGAAGACACAGATGAGCTTGACTATATGAGTAAAAGGTTTTGGATTAGTTTAGTCTTGTCTACTCCTGTTTTTATTGTTTCAATGACAAGTGATTTAGCACCACAGCTTTTGCCTAGCACTATCTCGATGTTAAGCATCCAGTGGTTTCTTTTTGTTCTTGCGACCCCAGTAGTTCTTTGGGGTGGCTGGCCTTTTTTTGTAAGAGGATACAACT
Source organism: Sulfurimonas hongkongensis (assembly GCF_000445475.1). Lineage (NCBI taxonomy): Bacteria > Pseudomonadati > Campylobacterota > Epsilonproteobacteria > Campylobacterales > Sulfurimonadaceae > Sulfurimonas > Sulfurimonas hongkongensis. The sequence continues at coordinate 4,332 of NZ_AUPZ01000022.1, read as the reverse complement.
CCATTAGATCATGGAACTTAAATATGTTTACGCTTATCGCCATCGGTGTAAGTGCTGCATATATCTATAGTCTTTTTGCTCTGTTTTTACCAAGTCTCTTTCCGCCTCTAATGCAGACTGAGGATGGTTTGGTTCATGTCTATTTTGAAGCGGCAGCTGTTATTACGACTTTGGTTTTACTAGGACAAGTTTTAGAGTTAAGGGCTAGAAGTAAAACAAATAGTGCGATTAAAACACTCCTAAATCTTGCACCAAAACAAGCTCATCGCATAGATGCAGAGGGAGGGGAAGAAGATATAGGTCTTGAGTTGGTTCATGTTGGAGATAAGCTTAGGATTAAACCGGGCGAAAAAATCCCTGTAGATGGAGTAGTTTTAGAGGGTCAAAGTAATCTTGATGAGTCTATGATAACGGGAGAGCCTATTTTAGTGTCAAAAACTAAAGGCGACCAGCTTATAGGTGCGACTTTAAATGAAAATGGCACTCTAATTATGCAGGCTCAAAAAGTTGGTAGTGATACAATGCTCTCTCAAATAGTAGAGATGGTATCAAAAGCTCAACGCTCACGAGCACCTATTCAACAGCTTGCAGATACGGTATCTAGTTACTTTGTTCCAGCGGTTGTGATAGTAGCGATATTGGCATTTTTTGCTTGGTTCTTATTTGGACCAGAGCCTCGTTTGGCTTATGCTATTGTATCTGCTGTAGCGGTTTTAATCATCGCCTGCCCATGTGCCTTAGGATTGGCTACTCCTATCTCTATAATGGTAGGAACAGGCAGAGCTGCACTCTCTGGAATTCTTATAAAAGATGCAAAAACACTGGAGACTATGGAGAGAGTTGATACTCTTATAGTTGATAAAACAGGAACTTTGACACTAGGAAAGCCAAAAGTTACAAGCTTTTTAGTAGAAGATGGTTTTGATGAGAAAAGTATTTTAAAGTATGCTGCGAGTTTGGAGCGAGTAAGTGAGCATCCTTTAGCTGAGGCAGTAGTTGAGTATGCTAAAGATAATGATGTAGAACTTAGTGAAGTTCTAAATTTTAACTCTATAACTGGAAAAGGCATCGAGGGCGAGATACAAAACAGAAAGGTTGCACTTGGAAGTGAGAGCTTCTTAGAGAGTTTAGGAGTATCTACACAAAGCATAATTAAAGAAGCAGAAACTTTACGAGAAGAGGGCAAAGGTGTTATCTTTATGGCTGTAGATAGTGAATTTTGTGCCATTATAGGGATTGAAGATCCTATAAAAACCACATCAGCAGAGGCTATAAAAGAGCTTATAAAAGAGGGCATTAGAGTTGTTGTTATAAGTGGAGACAATGAAACAACTGCTAAAGCAGTTGCTAAAAAACTCGGCATTGATGAAGTTCACGCTGGCATCATGCCTGATGGCAAAGCAAAAATAGTCAAAGAGTTACAAGAAAAAGGTGCAGTTGTAGCAATGGCAGGAGATGGCATAAACGATGCACCTGCCTTGGCACAAGCTGATGTTGGCATCGCTATGGGTACAGGAACTGATGTAGCGATAGAGAGTGCTGGCATAACTCTTATAAAAGGCGATTTGCTCTCAATCGTAAAAGTCCTGAAATTGAGTCGTGCTACTATGAAAAATATCAGACAAAATCTCTTTTTTGCCTTTGTTTACAATAGTGCAGGTGTTCCAATAGCAGCAGGGGTGCTTTATCCATACTTTGGAATTTTACTATCGCCTGTAATTGCTGCAGCTGCAATGAGTTTTAGTTCAGTCTCTGTTATAGTAAATGCTTTGCGTTTAAAAAACACAAAAATCTGACCATAGCTAACCATTTAATTATAATTCAAACATATTAACAAGCATTTTTGAAATTTCTTTTGATGTTGCTTCATCAACATCTCCGAGTTTTTTTACAAGTCTTGTTTTATCAACCGTCTTTCACTTCTTTATGACAAGAGAGAACTTTTTCAATATTTTCTTTCCAAGAGCTTCTATCTGCATTATTTACAGGTTTTATCAATAAGCCATTTTCTAAAACTTCTAGTTTTAAATTTACATTTGACAATATTATAACGCTTGGAACTAAATCCTTGTTTTAAAAATGTTCAAACTAAACTCCACAAATTTGGTTTTATTGTAGCAGACTCTTTTTAAGTAAGGTTTTGTTAGACTTTTAGTAAACTTCTTTCCTGTGTGCAATTCTAATAAGAGTGATAACTAAGATGTCGTTTTCTTTTAAATATACAATCCTATAGTTTCCAGCTCTTTTTCTAAACTTGCCTTTATGTTTACCTTTTAAAGTCTTGTCTGCCCTGAAGTTTCCAGACTCTAAATCTTTGATTTTTTCAAAAATTAGTTTTTGATTTTTTATATCAATTTTTTCTAACTCTTTGAAAGTAGCCTTGGGAACAATAATTTTAAACATCAGCTTAATCCAAGTCTTTGTGCTACCTCTTCAAGAGAATAAACTTCGGTTTTTCCAGCTTTAAGTTCATCTATTCTTTTGTCTGAAATCATTTCATCTAGTGTATCAAAGTATGTACTTACTGCTTTTTCAATAATATAAGTACGTGACCGCTCAAGTTCGTGAGCATAAGAGTCTAAATCAGTTAATAGGGCTTCATCCATTCTAATATTTATAGCTTTTTTCATAATGTATCCTTTTGTATCTACATTATACTACAAAATTTTATAAACTTCAAGTGGAGTCTAACGACTTTAGTGAGCCAATAAGTAACCGCTAGGTAACTTATTGGCTCCACTGAGACTGTGAAATAACTAAATAAACAACAGTCTCTTAAATTACAAAAATAATAGCATAAGCATCCTAATATTAACCATATTTAAACTTATAAAACAGTATAATGACACTAAGAATAGTTCGTACTGGACGGACTTTAAGAGGTGCTTATGAGTGAGAAATACAAAGAGGGATTAAACCGTAGTCAGCAACTATTTTTTCCTCCAAGTCTTGATGAATATGTGGATAAAGATAATTTCGTTAGAGCGATAGATGATTATGTTTCATCTTTAGATTTAAAAAGACTAGGTTTTACTGATACATCTAAAAGTATGGGTGGTCAAAAATCTTATGCACCACAATTGTTGTTAAAGATATATCTATGGTTATCTCAATAAGATAAGAAGTTCTCGTAATCTTGAAAAAGACTAGGTCAACAACCGTTTGTGCAACAAATCTACTAAATAGATTTGTGTAGAATAGTAGAAATGTAGAACTGATGTGGTTAACAGCAGGACTCAAACCAACCTATAAGACAATAGCAGATTTTAGGAAAGATAACCCAAATGCTCTTAAGCAAGTATTCAAAGAGTTTATACTTCTTTGTAAAGGGATAGGGCTTATTGGTTCAGAGATAGTAGGACTTGATGGTGCATTTCTTAGAGCTAATGCTTCTAAAAATACTCTAATCATGAAACGAACTATTGAAGAAGATATAAAAAAAGCTGAGGATGCTACACAGGAGTATCTTACTACTTTAGAATATAGTGATGAAGAAACAACTACAAATAAACTCTCTAAAAACCTACCTAATAATTTAGAAAAACTCTTAAAAAAAAAGCAAACTCTAAAGCTGACTTAGCACTCCTAAAGAGTTTAAATAAAACTCAACACAACCGTACTGACCCAGATGCAAGTGTAATGACTAAACCATCCCATAATCTTATGGCGTACAACTCTCAAATATGTGTTGATGATAAATTTAAGTTTATTGTCGCTACTGATGTTACATCTCATGGAAGCGATAAACAAGAGCTTCATAAAATGGCTTTACAAACTAAAGAAGTTATAGATAATCCAGATTTGATTATAACAGCAAATTATAATGGCCTGAAAAATCAAGAGGAGTTTGGGTTGGGATCACTTTTTAGTTCGAAGTAAAAAGAAAGTAGCTGGCGAAAATGCTCTTATCATGTTTACCTATAATTTTAAACGACTACTTAACCTTATAGGGATAGCTCTGTTTAGAAAACTGATGATAGCCATCAAAAATGGAGATATAGAGTCTATAAGAGATGAGATAGCTCTTTATATTGGAATGTCCCCTATAAACTAGACAAACTTTAATTCAGTAAATTAGATAAAATAATGTTAAAGCATTATGAGATTTAATAGGATTAAAAATGGCAAGAGTAGTTTATAGTGAAGAGTTCAGAATAGAGGCAGTAAAACAGGTAACTAAAAATGGTTACAGTATTAACTGTCAAACGCAGAGGTAAAATACACCAGTAACGCAGATTAAAAATGTACCACTTTATTTAAAGAAGATACTATTTATTTCAAATAAATATTTGGAGTAAAAGTATGATAGATAAAGAGGAGTTTACTGTGATA
>NZ_AUPZ01000021.1 GCF_000445475.1 Sulfurimonas hongkongensis | reverse complement strand
TCTAAACTCTGCTATGACTTCTCTCATTATATGGATAGATTCAGCTTCTAGCTGCTTTAGGTGGGTTAAGCGATTTGCTTTTAGGTTATTTTCCAACAGTATCTTCTCTTTTTTTATAATATTAAATGACTCTAACTATACACAAGAGTCTATTAATCTGCCTTTACTATGTAAAGCTTATTGAATTGTTCTCGCTAAAAAAGTTATCTAAATCAATCTTGTCTTTTTTTGGTTCTTGCGTCTGTATATATTGCAATCGTTTACTTAGTTGTGACTCATTGGCTCTTGAGAAGAGTTGTGCATAGGCTACTGTTAGTGCTGAGTTATCTCTTAGCTCTTTTAGAGTATCTGCCTCTAAGGTGTTTAGCTTTTCTTCATCTATAGCATAGATACCTTGTAGTGTCTTTTTCTCTGCATCTACTATCTCAATTTCAAATGGAGTAAAAAGCTCATGCTTAGCTAGGGCATCTACTGCTTTTTTAGTTTGTAGTTTATTGCTGTGGCAGCTTTGTAAAAACTCTGCTGTTTTTTGTACCTCAGGAGTTAGGTTATGCTCACTGCTAAATATACTTTGGGAATCTTCTGCCTTTTGTAAAGCCTCTTCATCTATTGATAGGACTAGGTTACTGTTTTTATCTTTAGCTATAAAGAATGGATATGATTTAAAATGTGCAGGGATTATCTCGCATAGCCATATACCTTTTGGGTTTATGTAGCAGTTGGTGTTTGTATCTCCTGTTAGAACTACTAGCTCATAACTATCTTCTTTTTTTAAAAAGCAAAGTGTATAGCTTGTTATGAGTTGAGGAAGTTCAGCTAGGAGTGCTGGGGCTATTGAGATGTTTTTAGCAAAAGTATAATCATTGCTGTGTGGTGCATAGCTAGTGTTAATATCTAGGTTTTTGCTAATTGGGATTAGTCTCATATGAGCCTAATCTTTTGGTAGGGCATCAGCTAGTGCTTTTGCGTAAGCGTTTCTTGCTGTTTGGGCTATTGCTGTTTGAGTTTTTAGACTTGCTATCTCTTTATCTGTTATCTGCAATGAACTTAGCTGATCCTTTGCTTCATCTGAGAGTTTATCTGTGTTATATGTTTTTCCATCTATTGTAATTGTTTCTGCCATTGTTTTTCCTTATGTTTTATTTATTGTTGAAGAGCTGTTTTAGCGATCTCTAGCTTTCGCTCAAGTAGTTCTACTCTCTCTTGAGAAGCTTTATAGCTTGCAAGATACTCTTTGGCTTTTTGGCTAAGGTCATCTATGAGATAGTTTTTATCATTTATAGTTGCTATACCTTGTGTTTGACCTTTTGGAGCTTGTTTTTTTGGTACTTCCTTTTTTAGAGCATTTGCGTAAACATTTCTAGCTGTTTGCGTAATCCCCATAAGCTGCTTTAAGTGACGGATTTGGTTGATTGTATCATGATAGATTCCATCTAGGGCTTTATTATCAAGAGCACAGCCCTCTTTATCAAGTTCTTCCATAAGTGGCTGTAGATATTTTTCATACTTTTTCCACGCTTTTGAGCTACCTTTGTACATTCCTTTTCGCACCTGCTGGTTACTTGCAGTTGCTACAGCTCTTTTATTCTTATGAAACTCCAAACAACTATCTTCCCAAGGTAGTTCACAATACTCTAGTAGTTTTCTAGTCTCTTCTTCTTGGTTCTCTGTGAGAGCTTCATAGTTTAGATTATATATTTTATTACCATAAGCTTCATTGTAATACTTCATAATATGCTGATACAGCTTATGAAAGCGACCAAGGTAGCGTTGATTACATGAGTAATAGATTCCTGCATGGAAATACTGTTTATACATACTCCAGCAAACTGCCATAGGGTCACGATTTAAGTGTACTATTTTAGCTTCTGGGAATGCATCTATCATCATATGCACAAACTTAAAGTTCTCAGGCATCTTATCTACAAATATTGGTTCTTTTATATTATGAGCTTTTATAGCTTCATAGTAGCCTTTTCGCAAGTTTGCTACCTCTTTGGAGTAGTCATAATCCTCTTTCTTTAGCACTTTTTCTAGTGTTTTTTTTGCAAGGTTTGAGAAGTAGTAGAGTTCTCCTGCACCATGAACGCTAGAGTGGCTAGATAAAATCTGCTCAACTAGCGTTGTACCACTTCGTGGCATACCAATCACAAAGATAGGCTGCTTACCTTTAACGAGTTTTCTTTTATCTACTTTAGAATCTTTATGTTTATTATGGAAGTATTTGACAAGTTTAAAGGTATTGGTCTCTTTTTGAAAGTCATACTCATTTGTTTGTAATCTTAACTCACTTGCTAGATTTAGATAATGAAAAAATTTATCATAATCTCCTATATCTTCATGAGCCTTAGCCAAAGCGTAGCAAAGTTGGCAGAGTTGTTCTTTATCTGTAGTTTTTTTTTCAAACTCTAACATCTGTGCTAGATGATCTGAGTCTTTATCATACTTACTTATCATAGTGATATGGCGGTGAGTTACCATATCATCAGGTTTTATTTCTAGAGCTTTAGCATAGCACTCCAAGGCTTTTTCTTTTTCATTAAGGTTCATATAGTGAACTCCAATGTTGTTATAGCCATTTGGATTTTTAGGGTCTAGTTTTATTGCTTCTTTATAGTACTTTGTGGCTGAACTTGCATCGCTTACATCTTTATAAGCAGTTGCAAGAGAATTGGCAATTGCGGCATTTTTCTTATCAAGTTTATATGCTTTTTTTAGATATGCTAGTGCTTTATCTGAGCGTTTAGCTTGCATATGGCAATGTCCAATGTTTTGTAGGCAAAGGGGTTGGTTTTTCTCAAGTGATAGGGAGAGTTCATAGTTTTTTATGGCATCATCATACTTCTCCATCATCTCATAAAGATTAGCAAGATTGTAGTAGATATGATAGTTTTGTCCCTCAGCTAGGGCTTTTTGAAAATATTCTAAAGAGTTTTCATACTCTTTTATGTATTTGTAGCAACTAGCCATAAGATTGTATAAGAAAAGGTTATCAAAGTCGTGTTTTTTAGCTTCTTCTATTGCCTCTTTATACTTTTTAGCATTATATAGTTCTAAAATATTATTTTTTATAGTTTCTGTGTTTGGATTCATAGACTGCTTTCATTGTTCTTTTTATATTTGAGTAGGTGAGTCTACACACACTAAAATATAAAACTGTTTGGGGATTAAATAAAATGGCAACCCTTCCCAAAAGGGGAAGAGTATGCCAAAAGTTAACTCTTTATGGTTAAAAGAGATTATGCGATATCTAGAGCTGTGAAAACAGTGTCACCTGCAGTTCCATTGTCATCATCTAACATACCGATTAAAGTGATGTTGTCAGCTTGAACACCATCTGCATCACCTTTTACTAGGTAAGCATAAGCGTCGTAGTCTGTTGTACCAACATCTTGTCCGCCACCAGCTGCAGCCTGATATGTTGCAGTAGATTGATCGTTGATAACTACTATATAGTTTTCACCATCTTGTACACCAAGACCAGCGTTAATAAATGCTGCTATCTCATCATCTATTACCTCTTGTGTATAACCATTTGCTGTATGTTTTACGAAAGTTGTAATCTCTGCACTTCCTGTACCATCACTACTATCAGCAAATACATATACAGCACTATCTTTAGCATCTGCAATTTTAGACGCATTAGCTGCTAAATCAACTTTTTTATTAGCTGCATCAGTGATTGTATCTATACCTGTGATTTGGTTGAAATCGACATAAGAACCATGATCTACATTTGCTCCAGTTGCTGCAACATTTGCAGCCATAATTATCGTATCAACACCACCATCGTTTTTAAAGTTGTAAGTAACATTGTTTTCCTTTCCAGTTGTATTAGCTGTAAATACTAATTCAACAACATCATCAAACTTACCACCACTTACTGTTACACTACTATCAGTTGCAGCTGTAGCTGTAGCTGCATTTTCTACAGTAAATGCAGCAGTCGCTTTACCAAGTTGCACCATTGATTCTAAGTCATTATCAGTTACGATATCACTTCCACCATTTTCAAGCTTAATATCAGCTCCAATTGTTGCATCACCGATAGTGTATACACCTAGAACATCAGATACATTCTTAAGATTTACATTAACTTTTGTTGAAGCAGTAGATGAAGCACTAGTTAAAATAACCTTATCTTCACCAACTGTAAAGTCTTTGATAGTTGCGTGAGGAGCAGTAGCAGCAGCAGCTGTTACAATTTCAACTGAGTCATCTCCACCACCTAAAGTAACAGTTGCCATTTTTCCTGCTGCAACAATTACAGAATCATCTTTATTACCAAGAACATTTACAGATGCAGCTGTAGTATCAAGAGTTACATTTCTAACTTGGATAGAATCTCTCATGTCTTTTGAGCTTAATAGTGTACCACTATTTTCAAGTTTGACATCCCAAACACCAGCACCAGCAGCAGTTCCAGCAACTGTATATACACCAGCAGCTACATCTAGATTATCAAGTCTGATATTACCAGCAGCAGTTGCAGTAGTAAGAACTACAGTATCTGTACCTTTAACAAAATCTTTTACTGTAACAGTACCTACTGTAGCAAGGTTATCAGTAATTTCAATTTTATCACTTCCAGCTTCTGTCCAGATAGTATCATTTCCAGCTGCAATAACAGTATCGTTACCTGCACCAGCTTTGATAGTTGTAGCAGTAGTACTTGAAGTAATTCTATCATCTCCAGCACCAGTTGTTACTTTAGTACCAGCTGCAGCAGTCGCTACATTTATAATGTTATCTCCGTACATTGCTTGTACATCAAGTTTTGTATTAGTACCTGTAGTAATAATATCATCACCTTTACCGCCAACGATAGTTACAAACTTCGCAGCATTTGCAGTCGCACCAACATCTGAGTCTGTTACACTATTGATTGTAAGGTCTCCCTCAAGGCTAGCAGCAGAGATTACTTGACCGTAGTTCATAACAGTGATGTTGTTAAATGTGATGTTTTCATCACCTTGAACAACCATAACATCAGTTGAAGTATCAGTTGTAGCACCACCAGTAGAAACTGCAGCACTTAAAGTAACATCATCTACAACCATAGAAGAGATTTCATCAAATCCATTTTCATCAGCATCATAGTCTGTTACTTCATCAGCTTCTGCAGAGATAAGTAGTGTATCTACCGATGCACCTGTTGTTATTACAGAACCAGCTGAAGTTTGTGCTTCAGAGATAGTCATCATAGCAGTACCAGTTGTAAATGCTGTATCTTTATCTCCATTATCTACATTTAAAGTCAAACCATTACCACCTAAGTCAGCTGCAAGGTTTAGTGTTGTGTTTTCGTTGATAGTAGTTGTACCAGTTGTATTTACTGCAGCTGCTCCAGCTGTACCACCAGTTAGACTAATAATATCTACAGCTGCTTTAGATAGATCAATCGTTGCAACGCTTGCTGCTACTGTGTTATTAAGAGTCAAAGTATCAATAGCAATTGTAGAAACTCCACTGTTTGAAGCAGTTACTTTTACACCGTCATAATTTTGTACTACCCCTACAGTTGTGTCATAACTACCCATTAAATCAAGTCCATTTGTACTCACTAATGTGATGTCACCATTTCCTGATAAAGTAACTTCTTTACCGATAAGGGCACCTGCAGCGCTTTGAGAAAGTGTTACTTCTAAATCATCACTTGCGTTGATATCTAACTCAAGATTTTGAGTCATAGTAGTAACACCAGCAGCAGCACCTTGAGCAGAGTCTAATTCTAATTCACCTGCAGCGTTTATAGTAACAGTATCACCAGCTGAGTTAATAGTTGTTAAAGTAACTGTAGCATCATCAGTAGCTGTTACATTATAGTTATCAGCACCAGCTGCAGCACCTGTTAGGTTAATAGTTGTAGCAGCACCTGCATCTACAGTTACTTCATCTCTTGTTCCAGATGTAAGTGAAGTAATATCAAGAGTAGCTATGTTTGTACCAGCGTTGATGTTTTCAGCATTTAGTGAGTTTGCAGCTGTAACAGTTGCTACACCACCAGCGATTTTAGTGCTTAGGTTAAGATCTTTTGTGCCACTCACATTTGTAAGATTAAATCCTGTTTTTACAAACTCACCTTGAATGTTAAGTGTTTCAACATTTTGGATTCTTGCAGATATGCTATCAGAGTTTACTGAAGCGTTTAAAATATCGCTATCTGTCGTAGTGTTATCTAATACTAAGTCACCATTTTGAAGTGAGCCAAGTTCAGTAGCATCAAATATGTCATTTTTTTCAGTACCGTTTACTACTTCATCGCTGACACTTTTAGTAAGCACGAAAGTCTCGCCATGGTCAGGGTTAACTGAATCAATCTTAGATTTTGCAGTAGTAACAGTAGCTGCGTCATCAGTAACAGTCAATGCACCTGCTGGTTTGTTAGCTGAAGCGAATGCAGTTGATGTTGCATAGTCTGCTGGAGGTGTTGCTAGAGTGTCCGCTGTATAGTCAGATACTTCTACACGGTTAGCAAATTGTTGAGAAGCTGCTGTTGGAGCTGTGTTTTGGATCTCTACTGCTGACTTAATAAGTTCTGCAACTACTGTGCCTCTTGAGTTTGTTGCAAGAGCATTTGTCCAAAAGTCAACACCAGAGCTATCTTCTGCATATGTTTTACCAAGTGTGTTTAAGTAAATATACTCAATAAACGCTTGATCAGCAAGCTCGCCACCAAAGTATGTGTTTGCAGCATCTGTATCTAACATAGCGTTTGCAGCTGTTGCCATATCGGCTTCTGCTTGCCAGTGTGTATTACCTTCACCCTCTGATGCTCTTCCGAATAAAGATACATAGAGTTGAGATACTTGAGTTTTTGTTAAAGCCATTTTGTTTCCTCCTTAAGGAACGTAAAAAAATTTGTAATCGTTATATAAATCTAGTTCTAATAGGCTAGACATAAAATAGGTGCACCATTTACATGTGAACCGTTTATTAGACCGTAGATAAACATACAATCACCTCACTATCGATAGTATTTATTTAAAATACTTGTTGATATCTTAGCATACAAATCTTAAAGTTTGAACATTAAATGTCATTTTTTATGCAATACCTCTTAATTTTGTTACTTTTTTTTCTATAAGTACTATACCACTGTATGACACGAGAATAGAGAGGATAAAAATGGAGATGAGATATAAGAGAGAGTGATTTTTGCTAAAGCCTAAATATTGCAAAATCCAGATGCTGAGGAAGTGGCTTAAGAAAACACCATAAGAGAGAGAACCTAGCAATGAGTTTAGGGGTAGTTTGATCTTTATATGTTTTAGAGCATATATAAGTGGGATACCTACTAGTAGTGCTATAAAAGTCTCCTTTGTGTAGGTTGGGCTAAAGTAGTTTTTTATGCTAAAGATAGTCATAAGAGTTGTCATGCTTGTGTAGATAAAGATTAGGAAGTAACGGTTGTGCGTGAGATGACTCTTGTTTATAGCTGCTCCTACGCTAAAGATAAAAAATACTCCTATGATAAATCTATAGCCAAAGTGGTCGGGGTGCAAGATGGAGAGGTTTGCTATGATGTATATAGTAAAAGAAATAAGCGACAAGGAGATAAAGATGGTTTTTTTGTTGATGGTAAGGGCTAGGAGCAGATATGCTTGAAGCTCTGTGCCTAGTGACCAAGCTGGAGGGATGAGCCACCAATCTACCCCTGAGGCACTTAGCAGAGCAAAGTCTGCGTACATATAGTAATTTAGAGGGATGATAAAAAGATTGCCCAAGATAGCTGTTATGGAGTATGAAGAGTGTGATAGTGAAGTTAAGTTTATAAAGATAAGTGTTAGAGTTGCTATGTATATATATAGAGGGAAGATGCGTAGTAGTCTATCTTTTATGAAATATCTTAGTCTATTTTTTTTGTTTTTGAAGATATCTTCATATAGATGAGATACAACATAACCTGCTAAAACATAAAAAAGCACTACCGCCATCACTCCTGGACTAAGACCATAGATGCTTACTCCCGTGTGTGATAAAACCACCATGCTAGCTAGTATAAATCTTAGATAACCAAACATCTTTATGCCTTTTTAAATGTCCAATATTTTTGTAGCACGAATGTTAGCACGGGTGAGATAAAAATAACCAATGAGACGCCTATGAGATAGTGCCATCTCATAAACTCTGCAAAGGCGGAGAGAGAGATGGTTGCAAAGAGTGCAAATAAAGAGGCTAGGATAAAGCGTTTGTAGGTGTAGAGAGAGGGTTTTGTTTTAAAGGTGTAGCTTGAGTTTAAAAAAAATGATATGGTGTTTGCGACTAAAAAGGCTATGGTGTTTGAGAGAGTTGGGTTTAGGTAGAGTTTCTCAACAAGCGATATAACTACTAGAAGGTGCGTCAGGGTGTTAAATATGCCAATGAGTGCAAAAACATAGAACTCTCTTTTGGTTTTTGAACTCATGCTTAGTTAGTCTTCTCTTTTGTGTAAGTTTTTCTTATGATATATGGCGGTCTGTTTTTGCTCTCCATATAGATACGTCCTATATACTCGCCTAGGGTCCCGATACTAATAAGTTGAATGCCGCCCATAAAGAGGATAGAGACTAGGATGGAGGGATAACCTGCTAGGTCTGAACCAAATAGTAGGGTTTTTATGATGATGTAGAGTGCATAGAGTAAAGAGATGCCAGCTATAACTACTCCTGCATAAGTCCAGATTTTAAGTGGTGCTGTACTAAAACTGGTTATGCCTTCTAGTGCAAAGTTCCATAGCTGCCATGTTTTGAACTTTGAGGTACCATGGAGTCGTGGAGAGACTTCATATAGGATAGAAGTTGTTTTAAATCCTACCCAAGCAAATAGCCCTTTCATGAAACGGCGGTTCTCTTTTAGTTCATTTAGTGCATTTACTACACTTCTATCCATCAGACGAAAATCACCTACATCTGCTGGTATCTCTATGTCTGAGATCTTGTTGTGAAGTTTGTAGAAGATTTGTGCAGTTACTCTTTGGAAGGCTGTGTCTGTTTTCCTGCTTGTGCGTTTTGCTAAAACAACCTCATAACCTTTGAGCCATAACTCAATCATCTGTGGGATAAGCTCGATTGGATGTTGCAAGTCTGCATCTATAGGGATTGCAGCATCGCCTGTGACATGGAAGAGTCCTGCTGAGAGAGCTGACTCTTTACCAAAGTTTCGTGAGAGGTCTACGACCTTTATGTAGCTGTGAGTCTCTTGCATCTTTAGCAATTTTGAGAGTGTTTCATCATTGCTACCATCGTTTATGGTGATTAGTTCTAGTTTGTAGGGGATGGTTTTAAATAGTTTATCAACTGCGTTGATAAAGAGCTCTATATTTTGCTCTTCATTATAACATGGAACTATAAGAGAGATTTTCTTCATTTTGCTTTCTCCTCTTTGCATATTGTAAGTAGGTCTATCTGTGAGCAAGTTATGCTAAGTTGTTTATCAAAAAAGTTATCTATTTGCTCTTGTGTGAACTCATCTTTTGCAAAGATATAGATGGAGTTTTTTAGCGAAGATGCTGATATTTCTTTTTTTGTATCGTTACAATCTGGTTGATAGCGTGCTATATAGCCTGTGTTGATAGTCATGGAATTTTGTGAGGCATAGAGCATAGTTGGTAAAATAGTGTTATGTGGTGGTAATTTTGAACAACGAAATTTTGGATAGAAGTAGATATGTTTTTTCTCTTGTCCTATTGCTTTTTTTAGGTTTTGAAAATTTATATGTGTAGGAGACACTCTGTTTGTGGTTTGGATAAATAGACTTACTCTTTGTCTTAAATCTGCTACTTGAAGAAGCAGTGTTAAGAGTAGAATAAAGGCTGCTTTTTTACTGTTTGTATGTCTTAAAACCATAACAACGCTAAAGATGGCAACTGCATAACCTACTGGCCAGAAAAATCTGCCTGATGCTCTGAACTGGTGGACTAGTGAATCCAAAAGACTTGGGTAGTGGATGCTTGCGATTTTAAAAGTTCCAAAGTAAATTTTATATGAGAGAGAGTAGATAAAAAAAAGTATAAACAATATAAATATATAGCGGTGACGAGTGAAAAACCCTCTATCATGCTTTCTTTGAAGATAGATTGCATAAATTAACAAGAAGATTAGACCTAAACCTAAGTAGTTAAAGCCTTCGTATTGTCCTGGCATCTCGGCATTTGGAATACTTATAAAAGCTCCTCCATAAAAGGGAGCCAGCAGGTTCATCGAGTAATATCCCCAGCCGAAATCTTGTGCAAATTCTCCTGATGGCAGTGGAAATATTGTTAGATATGAGGTTAGAGCTATGAGAAGTAGAGGCGTAAAAAATTGCGTGAGGTTTTGTTTTAGTTGAAGTCTTTTGAGGTTTGTGACAATGGTTGCAAAGAAAATAGTAAGAGACATAGTAAAGAGATATATATTTATATAGAATGCAACTGTTAAAAGAGCTGTCCACAGAAAGGGTTGGTATGGGGTTTTTTTGGCTCTAATGTAGAGAGCAAAACTTAAAAGAATAATAAAATGTGACATCAAAGAGATATGTCCTAATCTTGCTAAGAACGAGGCAGAGAGTATAAAAAATGTGCTAAGAATTAGAAGTGCGAGGTATGAGTTTATGTTTAAAACTCTTAGAATAAGCCATGCAGAGATACCTTGTGCTATAAAACAGAGTGCTATATAGTAACCAAAGGGGTTGATCCCAAAGAGTGACTTTGGGAGTATTAGTTTTAACAGTAGTGAGTAGATGGGAATGATATCTACAAAAGTGCTTCTTGTTCCTATGGGATAGTTAAATGAGTCTATCTTAAAGAGAGGAAAGTGCCAATCTTCGTTAAAGTAAGCGTTAAAACCTGCTAGGTACTGCGTAATATCATCATGTTGGCTTAGCCAGTATGAGGAATTACCTGTTATAAAGCCTATGGGGAGGGTGTAGCTTATGAAGAGCGTTGCAAGAGATATAACAAAGAGTAAACCACCTAATGAATTTGAATGAAAGAGTGTAGAATTTGGTTTTAGAGTCATTGTGTAAATATCTCCAGTAATTTTTGTGCGTTTTGATTCCAAGTAAGCCATGGCATATTGTCTGATTTTGGATGTGTGTTTGTTCTATAGAGTTCTAACCATTCTTGTATAGATATAGCTAAGGTTTGCGGATCGGTTGAGTTGGGAAAATAATAGGCATGACTACCTGCTACTTCACGAAATACAGCGATATCTCTAGCTATGATAGGGAGTTTTTGTTGGGCTGCTTCTATGAGAGGAAGCCCAAAACCTTCTGCTTGGCTTGCGACTATAAGACAAGTGGATGCGGCATAAACTTTTTCTAAAAGGGTATCGCTTATGCCCTCAAGCCAAAAGAAACGGATGTTGTCTTGAAGCTTTTCAAGTTGTTTTATAGTCTCTTCTACCATCCAGCCTTTTTTGCCGACGACTACAAGTGTCACTTCTTTTGCTTGTTCTTTTAGTATCTCAAAGGCTTTTAAAACCTGTGCATGCCCCTTGCGAGGCTCTATTGTTCCTACCATTAAAAAAGTGGTGGTTGAACTTAATATAGAGAGCATCTCTTTTTCTTGTTCGCTGATTTCATCTCCAACACTTAAGGTTTGGATATCTGCTCCTAAATGAAGGGGAATAATTTGAATATCATGAAGTTTTTGAGGTTTGTGGGTTTGTATCCATTGCGTAAGTTCCCCAGCCACTGTGTTTGAAATAGTTATTAACTTGTCTGCTAGATCTGTTATGTTTTGTAGCCACTGTATATGTGTTGTTTCAATATAAGAGGGGAAGAAGTTTGGATTTGAGATAGGGAGGAGGTCATAGACTAAAAAAATCATCTCTACGCCTAAGGCTTTATATCTTTCATAAAGACCATTTTGTCTATTTTTCATAACTTCATCGGCACACAAGTCTAATCCATAAAAGATATCTCCACTAGCTATATCAATAGGTTCATCCTCCATGTCTAGGTGCTCTAATCCTAAGAGTGTTGCAGTGTACTTTCTAGCGTATCTATAGAGTGGCTCATTTTGAGCAGATGAAAAATAGACTGGTTCTATGCGAAGACCCGATGGAACATTTTTAATAAGCTCTATGAGCTGTGATCGCACAACTCTTTGTATCCCTGTTTTTAAGTCAATATAGACTATAGAGGATATGTCTACTAAAATTTGTTGTTGTTTTATTTTTGCAAAGGTAGAGATAGCTATAGCTTTTGCAAGCTCTGCTACATCATAATCTAGTAAATCTTTAGAGTTTGAGAGGGATGATAGTAGATATGCGTATCCAAACTGTTCTTTTTCATAAAATTTTTCGATTGCTTTGGTGTATAGCTGCGCACATCTTTTAGGATCATGTTTTTGCGATAGAAGTTTTTTGGCATTTTGTGCCAACATAGCCCTTTTTTGAGTATCGTTAAAGAGTAACTCTAGTGCTCCTTTAAGTTCACAAATCTCAAAGTTGTCTTCTAGCATTAAAACCGCATCTTTTGGAAGTTCTGATAGAGAGCCATGTGCATTGGTGATGGTAGCTTGTGCATAGTTTAGACAATCCAATATGGCAGCAGAAGTTTCACCCCTAGAGGATTTGCGGAGTTGAACACCTACATCAGCAGCTAAAAGATAGTTTTTAAAATCATCATCGCTTACCCAGTCTGTTATGATGATACTTTTTTGTGATATATATTTCTTCATTTTTACACTTAGCTGCATGCCGAAATCGCCTGTGTGCATTTTTCCAACAAAAATAAGAATAGAATTATTCTCTTTAGATAGCGTAGAATCAATCCATGCATCAAGAAGTTTATCACTTAATTTGTTTGATTCAATCAAGCCAAAAGTACATACTACAAAAGCATCTTTTGGGATTGAGAGTTTTTCTCTTGCTACTTGTTTACTGCTTTGTTGTGGTGCTTTTCTTAGTAGAGGGATAATGCACCAATCGTTTGCATTGTTCTTGCCATAGTATCTTTGGGCCAACTCTTGTGCATGTTTTGAATGAACGATAACACCTGTTGCCTCTTGCAAGAGAGGCAAGTTGCACGGATATCTCCATAAAGCTTCACTTTTTTGCTCTGCGCTTGCAAACTCTTGGGCTGCTTTGTATCCATGAGAGTTGTAAAGAAGCTGCGTAAGAGTTGAGACCTTGCCTTGTGCCATGTACTCTAAAATATGAGATAGATAGAAGTCATGGAGGACAACTACACCTGAGACTTTTTGCAGTAACTCAAACATATGAGAGTGAAAGGTGGAGTTACCAAAATGATATAAAACTCTCGTGTAGTTTCTATGGTGTTTTAGAAAGTACTCTACTGTTTGTATAGGATACGTTGCTGTTACTTTTGGGTCTATCTCCTCTTTGTTTGGAACGATAAGCTCGATATTATAATCAAAAGAGAGTTCTTCTAGTAGCTCGATACTATATCCGCTGATACCTGTTTGATGTGGAGGAAGTGGAGAGAGATAGGCTAACTTCTCTTTGGGGGAGTCTATTTGACGAGACTCTTTTTTTATGAAGTTCTTCTCCATAAGCTCTATAGCTTTTTTTGCGCTCTCATCCCATGAAAACTCTTTGCTCTGTTTTAGAGAGTGTTTTTGAAGCTCTTTTAAAAACACTTCATCTTCTAGGATTTCTTCTATCTTTTGGCGTATAGACTCAACTTTGTTTGGATCAAAGAGAGCTTTTGGGTTGTTTATCACCTCAGGGATGCTTGTAGTGTTTGAGCCTATAGTAGCAGTTCCACATGCCATAGCTTCAAGAGCTGGCAAGCCAAAGCCTTCATGAAGTGAAGGAAATACAAAAAGGGTGCAAGTGCTATAGAGTGCTATCAAGTCATTATCACTTACATAGCCTGTAATAATAAGTTCATCTTGGTTTAGTTGTGCATTTTTGGCTATGTTTTGAAGTTTTGTTTTATCTACTTGATCCACTTTGCTAGCTATGACAAGTTGGTAGGTGTTTCGTATATATCTAGACAGTTTACTGTATGCTAGGATAAGATTTTTAAAGTTTTTTCTATCATCAAATCCTCCTGGGGCGTACATAATGAACTTGCCTCTTATGTTGTAGGCTTGATGTAAGTTTTGGATTTGCTCTTCTGAGAGCTTTCTGGGATAAAAACTCTCATCAACTGCTGCGGAGATATTTGTTATCTTCTCTTGTGCTAGATTTAGCACTTGTTGCGCTTCTTCTTTTGTTGCTTGGGAGATACAGAGTAGCAAATCTGCTTTTTTTAGAGAGTCTATTTTTCGTTCATAATACTCTTGTTGGATTTGTGTTGGCAAATATTTTTGAGAGGCTAGGTATGGAATCAAATCATAAAGGATAACGGCTGTTTTAGTATCTTTAAATCTTCCTATTGAAGTAACGGCATCATCTACATAACCCTCAAAAAGACTGGTTAGTAAAACTATATCAGGGCTTAGTTGCTCTAAAAAATATTCTCTAATTAGTTCTGCATTTCTTGCTTGAGAAGAGTTTGATAGATTATACTCAGCTATAGGTGTAGGCACTTGAAATACTTTTATTCTATCTGGTGGTATTGTATCTTTAAATTTTTCACGAATATCTAAAATACTTTTAGGAAAAGCTGCATTTAGTGCAAGCCATATTTCATGATTGGTTGCATTGCGAGCTACGGCTAAGGCTAAAGAGAGTGAATATCTGCCAATACCACGAAATCGACTGCTTGTTTGTGCACCTTGTAAATCTATGACTATTCGCATTTTTGCACCTCTTTTTCTTTCTGCTCAATGGCTACTTTAAGGTCATTATAGACTTTTTTAGTTCGTGGAGACAAGGCATCTTGTGAGATAGGGTATTTTATATTTGGTGGCAAATTGTAATCATTTCCGATGCGTCTTAATCTTGCTTTTAGTGAAGGAAAGTGATTTAAGATATTTGTAATTTGTTTTTTTAATTTCGGATGAGCATTAGTATAATTTTTAATTTTTATTGCCAATTTTTTAAGGGTTCTTCTTGGTCTGCTTGATGGTGAGAATGTAAGCCATGCAACTGAACCTCTCATAAACCATCTTGCTACTTTACCCGCAACTCTAAGTGGTTTTGTTACTTTCCATGAACGACTATTTACAACCATGGTATAGTGATGCCATGCTTGTGTGGCTTGTGTTTGGGCTTGTGTAGCTTTGATTTGAGCTTGTGTAGCTTGGGCTTGGGACTGTGTTGCTTTTATCTCTGCTTGGCTAGCTTGAGTTTGTATGCTAGTTAAACGATTTTCAAATTTAGCGACTAATGTTTCTAGGGTTATTCCATACTCTTTATCAAATAATTCATCAAAATTTGAGACGATTTCATTGCCGGCTTGTTTTTGGGAAATAACAGCATAATCGGGACTAACACCGCTTATAATTTGCCAAAGGGTAACTGATGTAGCACTGAGTAACTCTTGTGATTCTTGTAAGCGTAAGACTTTTGTTCGCCAAAAACCATAGTATTCTGTTAAAAAAGAGAGCAGTTGTGATGGAATTGGGCGAGTATGTGTTGGGTCTAAATAAAAATTATCTGTGGCTACTTGAATATTTTCTGCATTTGGTGTTTCTAAGATAAGAAGTCCGCCCGGTTTTAAAACTCTTAATGCTTCTTGAATAAGGAGTTGCAAAGTATCAAAGGGAAGGTGTTCTGCAATGTGAAATCCAGAAACAATAGAGCAACTGTTGTCACTAAGCTCCTTTAATGCTTCAATGGCATCTTTTTGTGTTACACTTAAGCCTCTGCTTTGGCAAGATTCTAGCATTCCTGCATCTAAATCAACACCTTGCATTGCGTAGCCATTCTCGCTTAAGAGCTCTAGCCATTCACCTCTTCCACATCCTAAATCTATTGCGTTTGGGTTTGTATCAAAATCTTTTATTTTTTCAACAAATGGAAGATAGATTTCTAGACGAGATTTAATAAGCTCTCTGCTTCCTCTATATCTATCTTCAAATGCTTTATAAAAATCATTGTTTGGTATAGCGGTTTTTATCATTGTACTACCTCAGTGCATGATATTTTTGGATGAAGATTGCAAAGTCCGACAAAGTGTTCACCTACTATTCCTGCTACTTCAAAGTTTGTTGCATTATCCAACCAGTGAGAACAATCTTTTAGATGAGTGTCACTAGAGTGCAGAGCTGCTGTTATACTATACTTTCCAATGCCTATATTTAGTGCCATTTTATAGCTACAAGTATAGTATGTGTTAGCTTTTAAATCTATGTTTAAATTGTGATAATAGGTGTTTGTGCCAAAAATATCCTGAGCAAATTTATCTCTTATCATAATACCTACCGTCATGTTGGAGATATCTTTGTTAGATTTTATCTCAATCTCAATAGTAGCCTCCTCTCCTGAACTAATGACATTTGAATTTGAATCCTCTCCTATAATATTGACCTTTATAATCTCTACATCAAAAGTACCAAAGGAGTTTTTGCAATCATCTTTCATACTTATTTTTTCATCTGCATCATTTAGTTTTGAGATGAGAAAGTTATAGTTATTTATGACGACTTCTGGATCACCCTCATTCTCAACAGACCCCTGATTTAAAAGAATTACTCTATCGCAAAGAAGCTTTAGAGAGTTTAGATCATGTGAGACATATATGATAGACATATTTTGCTTTTTTTTCTCTCTTAGTGCTTTTGTACATTTTGCACCAAAGTGTGCATCTCCGACTGAGAGGGCTTCATCAACTATAAAGATTTGAGGTTGTGAATAGATGGCTATAGAGAACGCAAGCCGCATTTTCATGCCTGATGAATAGGTTAAGATAGGCTCATCTATATATGAACCTAGTTCGCTAAAGTCAATAATATCTTGGGCTTTTTCTTTGCACTCTTTTTGTGTCATGCCAATAAGTGTGCCGTTTAAGAAGATATTCTCATATCCTGAGAGTTGTTCATTGAAGCCTGTTCCGAGCTCTAGTAGTGCAGTTACTCTTCCATGTCTTATAATCTCCCCAGAGGTTGGCTCCGTAACTCCTGCAATGATTTTTAGTATAGTTGATTTGCCCGCACCGTTTACTCCGATAATGCCTAGAGTTTCTCCCTCATAAAGGTCAAAACTTATATTGTTGTTTGAGATGAACTCTTTATGATATATCTTTTTTGTAAAAATCTCTTTTAGTCTGTCGAAGTTTGATTTATAAATTTTGTAGATTTTTGTTATGTTTTTTACTTCTAAAACTTTTATCATTTTGCTAAAACCTTTTTTAAAACTTTTAAATGCTCCAGTGCTGACTTATCCCATGAAAAAAGTGCAGCTTGGCTTTTACCTTTTTGTGAAAGTTCTTCTCTTGATTTATTATCATTTAAAAGAGTTAATATTTTATCTCTTATCTCTTGTATATTTGCAGGGTCTATGTATAAGACTGCATCACCGCATACTTCAGGAAGAGATGCTACTCTTGAGACAATGGCAGGAGCACCGCATGCCATAGCCTCAAGCGGGGGAAGTCCAAAACCCTCATAAAGAGAGGGATAAATAAAGATGGTAGCAAGGTTGTAGAGGTGGGCTAACTCAATATCTAAGAGGTAGCCTAAATAACGGATGTGCTCTTTATTTTTTTCGATTTTTTTCATAACTTCTTTGTTTTGCCATCCTTTAAAGCCGACTAAAATAAGTGGCAATTCTTCCTTTTTCTCTTTTGGAAGTAAATCGTATGCCTCTAGGAGGACTAAGAGGTTTTTGCGAGGTTCTATGGAGCCTACAAAGAGTAAAAATTGTTTTGGCAAGTCTAGCTTGATTTTTGTTTTTTTAAGTTCATCTTGTGGATATGGTTTGTAGAGTTCATGGTTTACCCCAT
This sequence comes from Sulfurimonas hongkongensis, assembly GCF_000445475.1. Lineage (NCBI taxonomy): Bacteria > Pseudomonadati > Campylobacterota > Epsilonproteobacteria > Campylobacterales > Sulfurimonadaceae > Sulfurimonas > Sulfurimonas hongkongensis. The sequence goes on along the minus strand of NZ_AUPZ01000021.1, from coordinate 21,825 downwards.
GGTAGATTGTACTGATGCTCTCTTGTGGTATCTGTAAATAGCTAATAATCTCCTGTTTTGTGAAGTTTGATCCCGTAATGATATGATCAGCTTTTTTTATAAGTTTGAAAAAGTTTTTATTATAATAGTTTATAAGTTCTTTTTTGTGCCAATGAGGTTGAAGCATAAAAGAGAAGTCATGGATGGTAGAAATAACCTTTTTAGCTTTGATATTTGGATTTGGGATAAAATTTGGCTGAAAATAGAGGTCATACTCCACTTTATAAAATTTTGTAAAAAAAACATAAAGCTCTCTGCTCGCTCTTTTAAGCAGAGGAAATTTTTTTATGAATAATTGTAGTTTTTTTACTCTATGTTCACTCTTTGTCTGCTTTTGTAAAACCCCATAAAGCTCTTTTTTGTGAAGTCCGTAGTTGAAAAATATATCATATCTATCTCCAGATAACTTCTGCAAACGTTCTGAAACCTCATAAGTATATCGTCCTATACCAGTTATGGGAGAAAGAAGTGAGAAAGCATCTATAAGTACTTTTTTCATGTTAAATAATGTCCTTAATGGTGCTTATCATCTTTTTGTAAAGATAAGCACTCAAGAGCAAAGTCATGATGCTCATAGTTAAGACAGTGATTACTGAGATAAATGTTGGCACTTTTGAGTAGAGAAATATATCTTGGTAGATATGAACAAAATGGTAAAATGGATTAAGGGTTAAAAGTAGCGGATATTTATCTCCTATCATCTCTCTCATATAGATGATGGGAGTCATCCAAAACCAGAGTTGAACTACTATAGGAACCGCCTCTTTGAAATCTCTAAAAAATGGGGTAAAAAGCGAGAGGATCACACCAATGGCAAGAGCAAAAATGGTTTGAATAAATAAGATAGGAATAAGATATAGAAATGTTAGAGTTATGGGATGATCTACTAAAAGCAAAAAGATAAGTGCTAAGGAATATGATAGTAGCAAAATGCCAAACTCTGTGATGACAATGCTTAGTTGATATACATAGACTGGTACACTTATCTTTTTTATGAGGTTTGCTTTTTCTAAAATAGAGCCATTTAGCCTCATCAAAATAGTGCTAAAGGAAGTCCATGCCAAAAGTCCCGGAACTAGATAGATACTGTATGAGTAGCTGTTGTCAACAATCTCTAGCTTCATCTTCATAAAGTCTGAAAATATAACTGTATATATAAAGATAGTGATGATGGGAGAGAGAATATACCATAATTGCCCTAGTCCTGTTCCTACATAACGCTCTTTAAAATCTCTCTTTGCAAAGCTAAATGCTAGTAAAATGATATGTTTCAATTGCACTCTTGTCTTTTGTAGTCATCTTCTACTCTTAAGATGTCATCTTCGCCTAGATAATCACCAATCTGTGTCTCTATAAGAACGAGTGGGAGTTTTCCTGCGTTTTCTAGGCGGTGAAGCTCTCCCATAGGGATGTAGATAGACTCATTTGCACGAAGAGCTTTTTCTTCCTTTGCTAGTGTTACTATAGCTGTTCCACTTACCACTGTCCAGTGTTCACTTCTGTGAAAATGTTTTTGCAGTGAGAGTCTGCCTCCTGGTTTTACCTCTATGCGTTTGATCTTATACTTTGAGTTATCCTCTAGTACGGTGTATGTTCCCCAAGGTCTATGCGCTGTTAGATGGATGTTATGCAGTTGAGAGTCTTGACGTAGTTTTTGTACTACTTCTTTTACTTTTTGAGATGAGCCTTTTTTTGAGATAAGGAGTGCATCTCCTGTATCAACAATGATAAGGTCTTCTATATCAACAGTTGCTATTTTTCTCTCATCTCCATAAATAAGGTTGTTTTTACTATCTATTTGGACATATTTTTCATTTATGGTATTGCCGTTTTCATCTTTGGGTAGCTCCTCATATAGGGCATCAAAACTTCCTACATCTGACCAACCGATATCTGAGCGGATCACTTTTACTTTAGATGATTTTTCCATAACTGCGTAGTCGATGGAGTTTTCGGGGATTTTTAACATATCGTCTTGTTTAATCGTGATTATATTTGCAAGTGAAGCTAGCGCTTTACTGGTTGTCAAGGTTGCATTTTTAAAAGCTTGTAGTGAGGAGTTGTAAATCTCTGGAGAGTATTTTTGAAGTTCTTTTAAGAAAACTCCTGCTTTGAAGCAAAACATGCCACTGTTCCAGTAGTAATTCCCCGCTCTTAGATACTCTTTTGCTCTTTGTAGGTCTGGTTTCTCATGAAAAGCCTTTACATCTTCACCATCTGCTTCTATGTAGCCAAATCCCGTTTGGGCAAAGGTGGGTTTTATACCAAAGGTGACAAGGGAGTCTTTCTTTGCCGCCTTTTTTGCACGCTCTAGCACGACTTGATACTCTTTTTCATTTTTAATGAGATGGTCTGATGGGGTGACTAGAACAATCTCTTCTTTATCTAGTGCCATACATGCAAGAGCGATTGCTGGAGCTGTGTTTCTGGCTGCTGGTTCAAGAAGATAGCTTATAGCGGCATCGTCTAAAAGAGGTGTCTCTTGTGTTTGGTCTTGGGCTAAGAGATACTGCTGGTCACTAGAGACTATAAAGCTTTTTTGGCAAGAGGAGCGGTTTCTCTCAAGCGTTAGCCTAAAGAGGGACTTACCGTTAAAGAGTTTTACAAATTGCTTAGGCATAAGTGTTCTGCTTATAGGCCAGAGTCTTGTACCACTGCCACCACATAAAATAATATTTGTCATCACTATTCCCCTTTTTAAAGAGGGATTTTAGCACTTAGATGCTTATTTGTCTATAAACTTAGATGGGTGGGGTGTGGAATATCGAAAGTTGTCATTTTGAACAAGCGAATCGTCATCCTGAACAAGCGAATCGTCATCCTGAACAAGCGAATCGTCATCCTGAACAAGCGAATCGTCATCCTGAACTTGATTCAGGATCCAAAAACTGGATTCCGTGTCAAGCACGGAATGACGGGTGATGAGTGTTTGAACGTCGGGTGATGAGTGTTTGAACGTCGGGTGATGAGTGTTTGAACGTCGGGTGATGAGTGTTTGAACGTCGGGTGGTGAGTGTTTGAATGTCGGGTGGAAGGTTTGAACGTCGGGTGAAGTGTGGAATGACGAGGGAGGACGAGGGAGGTGGTTTATTTTGCGCCAACTTTTAGAAGTACTACTTTTGTTGTTTTTAAAAATATAACAAAGTCCATCCATAGAGACCAGTTTTGTATATACCAAGCATCTAAATCAACCCTTTTTTTAAAGGTCAGTTTGTTTCTACCACTTACCTGCCATAAACCCGTAAGTCCCGGTTTGACTCTAAGGATGATATTTTTGTTGTCCTCACCCATAGCATGGAGTTCTTGTGGCATGTAAGGTCTTGGCCCTATGAGATTCATATCGCCTTTTAGTATGTTGTAAAACTGAGGGAGTTCATCTAATGAGGTTTTTCTTAAAAAGCTACCTACTTTTGTGATGCGAGGATCATTTTTATACTTGTGAAACTTTTTATAGTGCTCAACCTCATCGGGATTTTTTAAAAGATACTCTTCTAGCACGTTTTGTGAGTCTTCGTGCATTGTACGATATTTATAGCACTCAAAGAGTTTAGCATTTTTTCCTAATCTTTGTTGCTTGAAAAAAACTCCTCCTTGTGAATCCCTTTTGATAAGAAAAAAGATAAAAATATGTAGTGTTAAGGCAAGGGGTAGAAGCACAAGTGTGATGATTTTTTCAAAAAATGACTTTATAAATATGTTTTTAGCACTTAGGAGTCTATTTTGGATGTGAATGGCTGAAAATCTAATGTTTGAAAAGTCGATTATTGTCGCATGTGAAAAATCTAAATAGTCCAGATATGGGATGATGAATATGTCTTTTGTGGTGCGAGAGAGCTCTTTGACTCTCTCTTGAAGTTCATTTAAGTCAAATCCGCGAGAAGAGATGATAATGAGATCATAATTTTTTTCATCTTCTTTGTAACCAAAATACCAGTTTTTTTCTATCTCCTGAGTTATGATGTTATAGTTTTGTTCGTCTGCGACTATCTTTACTCTATGTTTAAAGGCATCAAATCTGAAAAAGATTTTTTTAAAAACTCTTTTGAAAAAAAGTGTTGTAAAGATGGAGAGTATAAAAAATTTTAACAAAAAATCTACCGAGTAGGTGTCAAAAACTTTTGCAAGAGAGATGATGGTAAAAATCGCAAAAAAAGAGAAAAAAAGACCCTTAATAACTCTTAATGCATCACTCCAAAAATCATACCGAAATGTATATATCTTCTGCACACCAAAGGCTAAAAGTATAAAAACAAAAATCCAAAGATATAGAGATATATCCAGCGGTGTGGACTCTCTTTGCCTAAGAAGTGCAAAAGAGATATAGAGTGCAAAGAGATCAACTCCAATAAGCAAAAAGGTAAGTAAATATGAAAAAGGGTTAAATTTTGAACTGTTCATGAGGCTGATTATACTTCAAAACTCTTTATAAACTCTTGTATCTCCTCTTGGAATCTCTTTGTGTTATATGATTTGGCATCTTCTGAGATAGAGGCTAAATCAAATGTTTGTTTCTCAAATCTAGCTACAGCTTCCATGATCTCTTCTTTAGTTTGCTTATGAAAATGGATGCCATTTTTGCCCTCTATAACTGTCTCTGCTGTACCACCTTTACTAAGAGCTATAACTGGTGTTCCGCATGACATGGCTTCAATGGGCACTATGCCAAAGTCTTCAACTGCAGCATATACAAAAGCTTTTGCTCTTTGCATGTTGTGTGTTAGTACATTTTTTTCTTGGTATCCCAGCACTGTAACGTTTGTTTTTGCTATAGCTTTTATGGTTTTTAGATTCTCACCACTTCCAATAACCATGAGTTTTTTATCTGGCATCTCATTGAATGCCTCTACGATTAGTTTTGTTTTTTTATAAGGAACCAGTCTTGATGCAGTTAGATAAAAGTCTTCTTTGTTTGGTGTGTAAGTAAAGTTTTGCGTATCAACGGGCGGATATATAACTGTTGAGTCTCTGTTGTATGTTCTTTTGATTCTCTCTTGTACAAAGATGGAGTCTGCTATAAAATGATCAACTCTATGTAGTGTTTTTATATCCCACTTTCTGATATATTCAAGTGCAGTTTGGACAAAGAGTTTTTTTGGCTGAGGCAGAGATGCTGTATACTCATCGTACAAATCCCATGCGTAGCGAATCGGCGTGTAACAGTAGGATATATGAAGTTGATTTTTGTGTTTTTTTACCCCTTTTGCCACTGCCCAAGAACTACTGATGATCAAATCATATTTGCTTAGATCAAAACTCTCTATTGCCGTAGGAAAAAGAAAAAAGTAGCTTCTAAAATGTTTTTTTGCAAAGGGGAGTTTTTGGATAAATGATGTTTTTGCAAACCTACCATCAAGAACAGTCTCTCTGTCTTTTTTACTTAAAAAATCAACAAGTGAGAATATATCTGCATCTCTATAGATATCAAGCAGTGCTTTTAGAACTTTTTCTGCTCCTGCATCTGTTACAAGCCAGTCATGCACTATCGCTACTCTCAACTACAACGCCCTTTTATATCTAAGCTTCAAGCATATCACGCAGAGTTTGTTTAAACTCTTTTTGTTCTACTTTGCCTATGGCTTTAAAGAGTTTTTCACAAGAGCCTGTAAGAGTTTTTATCTCGCTCTTTCTTACGAAATCGGGGTTGGTTTTGACCTCTATCTTGTAGCCTGATATCTCATTCATCATATCTATAACATCTAAGAGCTTTATGCCTCTGTTTGAAGCGATATTGAAAATTTCGGAGCTAAGAGAAGACTCTAAAAGCCTTTTATAAACTTCACAGACATAGCTGATATCATTAAACTCTCTACTTACATCTAAGTTACCTAGTTCTATGGTTTGTTTTTTTTGTTTAAAATGTTTCACTATTTTTGGAATTAAAAAGTGTTCTTGCTGATTTGCACCTGTATAGTTAAAGGGTCGTGTTATAATAATGTTTAATCTTGTAAAATAGTTTGCTGCTAGAGACTCCATGGCATATTTGCTCGCACCATAGTGATTTGTGGGTTTTGGGCAAAGTGCCTCATCTAAAACTTCTAGATCTTGATTGCCATAGAGTGTTGCACTGCTTGCTAAGACTATCTTTGTAGGGCTAAGGTTGAGTTCTATAAGGGCGTCTAGTATATTTAACGTGCCTAGAGTGTTTACTCTATAAAAGTCTTCATTTTGTCCGTGAGCTGGAAAAGAGATGCCACTTAGGTGGACTAGATAGTCTGGTTCACATATCTTAAGAACATCTATGATATCATCTTTTTTTGTGATATCGCATCTATACTTTTTATCTCCACTCTTAAATAGAGAGGTTCCGTAAACTTCATATCCTGAATTTTTGAGATATGAAGATAGGTGAGTACCACTAAAGCTGTCTATTCCTGTTATAAGAACTTTGTTCATCTCTTAAAAGCTACAATCTGTTTCGTTTCGTCTTAAATCTTCTTTTACCATCATGGCGCATAGCTCTTCAAGGGTGCATTTTGCCTCCCAGCCTAGCTCATCTTTTGCTTTTTGTGGGTTTCCAATAAGAAGGTCTACTTCAGCTGGGCGGTAAAACTTTGGATTTACTCTCACAACTGTTTTGCCATTTGCCTTGTCTTTTGCTATTTCATTTTCAGCTTTGCCACTAAACTCAAGTTCAATTCCTGCTGCTTTAAATGCCATAGTTACAAAATCTCTTACCGTCTCTGTTCTGTTTGTAGCTACTACAAATGTATCTGATTTTGGAGCTTGTAGCATTAAGTACATCGCTTCTACATAGTCCTTTGCATAGCCCCAATCTCTTTTAGCATCCATATTTCCAAGCTCTAAACACTCTAGTTTTCCGAGTTTGATTTTGGCTACGCTATCTGTTATCTTACGAGTAACAAACTCTTTTCCTCTTAGAGGCGACTCATGGTTAAAGAGTATGCCGCTAGATGCAAACATACCGTAAGACTCTCTATAGTTTACCACCATCCAATGAGCATAAAGCTTTGCCGCACCGTAAGGGCTTCTAGGATAAAAAGGAGTACTCTCTTTTTGGGGAATCTCCTGCACTAAACCAAACATCTCTGAGGTGCTTGCTTGATAAAACTTTATCTTTGGATCTACTATACGGATAGCTTCAAGCAGATGTACACATCCAAGTCCAGTTATATGGGCAGTGGCTAGTGGTTGCTCAAATGAGACGCCTACAAAGCTCTGCGCTGCAAGATTGTAAATCTCATCTGGTTTTATATCTGCTACCATTCTTACGCTATTTGCTTGATCAGTTAAGTCGTACTCAACTAGATGAAGGTTTGGATGGTTCTCAATACCAAGCTCCTCTATACGCCAAAAATTAACCGAAGAAGTTCTTCTGTAGGTTGCATAAACCTCATAACCCTTCTCTAAAAGCAGTTCTGCTAAATACGCACCATCTTGCCCTGTAACACCAGTTATTATCGCTTTTTTCATCTTTAAACTCACTCTACTAATTTATCTAAAAGATTTAACTCTTTAAAGTTGTTTGTTACCATTAACAAGCCTATATATGAATCTACTAAATTGTAAAGATTTTCTACATATTTGTATTTTACCTCGTTTAGCTTGTTTTTTGCATCGTTTAAGTCTATGATGCTTTTTAGTCCATAGGCATAACCTTGATCTATAGCTTCAAGATAGAGTTCTGCTGATGCTAGTGCATCTTTGTACATCTCTACAGACTCAGATGATGCTTCAAATATCGCAAGATACTCATCGTAAAGAACCTGAACCTCTTTTTTAGCATTTTGCAGATCTTCGTTTGCAGCTTTTTTCATAAGTCTAGATGAGTCCACTTTTGATGAGACATGTCCACCACTATAGATAGGAATATTTAGACTAAGCATAGCGTACTTTACCGTGTTGTAAGGAGCATCTATGGTCGGTGTATCTGTGTCATACAAATTGTAGATGGCATCAAAAGTTAGCGTTGGTAAGTGTCCACTCTTTGCGTTTTCTATCTCTGCATCACTTACTTCAAGTGCAGCCTCTGCTTGTTTTACGCGTAAGCTTTTTTGCAGATTATCCTTACCGACAACTTGCTCTTTCATCTGCGTTATAGTTTCTATGAGAATCTTATCAGACTCTATCTTAGGAAGCTCATAAACGGTATCTCCTATGTAGTGTTTAAACTTAAGATCATGCACTTTTAAAAGCTTTCTCTCTTTGTCAAGTTCTATCACAGCAGAGTTATACTCAACACGCATCTCAAGCAGATCCATCTTGTTGGAGAGATCCATAGCAAACTTTTTACTCAGCTCCTTGAGTTTAGAACTGTTATACTCAAGATAGGATTCTAAAAGTTTTATCTTGTTGTGTGACTTTAAGATATCGAGATAGGTTTTAAAAAGCTCTTGTGCTAGAGCCTCTTTCTCATACTCAACTTTTACATCCGAGTATTTACTTCTTCGCTCTTGCATATCTATTCTTGAGAGAACTTCTGGATTGTATATAGATTGTCTTAGAGTAGCGGAGTAAGTTATAAGTCCTTGCCTTGTCATGTCTTTTGTAGGGTTAGCCTCATACTCTGTCTTTTTATACGAGGCTGATAGGTTGATTTGTGGGTAGAGCTGAGAATTTTCTTGGTTTATCTTCTCTTTTTCTGCCTCAGCAACATAGATGGATGAGCGTATATTGTTTGCATTTTCAAGAGCAAGTTCATACGCTCTTGAAAAGTTTAACACATCAGCACCAACACTGCTACATAAAACAATGCTAAGAAAAAATGAAAGGGCATTTTTATTACTCTTCATTGAATCCCCTCGCGATCATATCTGTAAACGGTTTTACTAAGTAACTAAGCACTGTTCTCTGAGAAGTCTTTATCATAACTTCTGCGGGCATACCCGATACCAACTCAAATCCATAATCTACAAGTTGCATCTCACCTTTTTTTGTTACCACAATCTTTGCTTCATAGTAAGGCATTCCACTCTTCTCATCCATAAAACTATCTGCTGAGACATGAACAACCTTTCCCTCTACAACGTGTGCTTTTTGTACATTAAAAGCTGAAAATCTTATATCTGCCATAAGTCCAACTTTGACTTTGTCAACATCTGATGTCTTCACCTGTGCTACAACTATAAGTTTTGAGTTTTGTGGGATAATTTGAAGAATATCCCTGCCCGGCGAGACTACGCCACCAATTGTATGCAGGTTCAATCCCACAACCGTACCATCAATAGGTGCTACTATATTTGTTCTAAGTAGTGTATCTTCAACAGAAAGTATTTTTGATTTGAGATCAAAAAGCATTGATTTTGCTTGCACAAGCTCGCCTAGTGTCTGCTTTGTAAACTCTTTTTCTCTTAGGAGCTGCTGATTTTTTGTCTCATTTATAGCCTCTTTTAGTTTTGCAATTTCTGATGCTGTTTGAGAGATATCTCCTTCTATAGTATTTTGCTCTCTATCTAACTCTCTGATTTTAAGTTTATCAACTAACTTTTGTCTATAAAGATCTTCCCACTCCAAAATCTCCTCTTTTATGGATTCTAGTCTAGACTTTTTAGCCCGCATTAAAGACTCTAAACCATCTATCTGGTTTTCAAGTTGTACAACTCTGTTTTGAGAGATGATCTTTTCATCTTCTATGCTCTTTTTGGTTGTGTAGAAGATATTGTCTTGCTCTTGTTTAATACTTTCGTTTTCTAATTCATCAGGATAGACTACGCTATCTTTAGAGTCTCTTTGTGCTACAAGTCTAGCATAGAGTGCCAAAGCATCATCATACTGCGCTTTATAGATATCTAACTGACTCTTTATATGAACATCTCTAAGTTTTAAAAGCATATCACCTTTTTTTACTTCATCACCATCTTTTACAAAAATGTTCTCTATTACACCACCTTCTAAATGCTGGAGGTTTTTTTTATCCAAATCTGCAGAAATTTTACCTACTGCTACTGAGGATTCTGCAAGTGGCGCAAAAGCTGCCCATCCGCCAAATCCTCCAAGGAGTAAAAAAACAACCATTAAACCAAAGCCAATAACGTTAGAGGCATTTGTGGAGGGCATCTTTATCTCTTGATCTACGCTCATACTTTTCCTCCATTTTCAGGCTTGCTGAGTGATATCTTAGGTGCACCCTGTGATGGCTGAGGCTTAGGCTGTGTTGCCGGAGCATTTTGTGCCTTAGCTTGTTGTGCATTTTTGGCTAATTGTGCCAGCACCTCATTTGTATTTCCATATAGCTCTAAGCTACCTTGCTTTATAACTGCTATCTTGTTTGTTACTTGAAGGATGCTTGGTCTATGCGTGATAATTACCACAGTTGAGCCTATCTGCTTTAAGTGGTTGATGGCATTTACAAGTCCTGCTTCTCCAACATCATCAAGATTTGAGTTAGGCTCATCTAAAACAACCAAAACAGGGTCATTATATATGGCTCTTGCAAGTCCTACTCTTTGTCTTTGCCCACCTGAGAGCGTTGCTCCGCCTGCACCTATTTTAGTATCGTACCCATCAGGAAGTCTTAGTATCATCTCATGAACACCTGCTCTTTGTGCAGCATCTACAATTTTTTGCGAATCAAGCTCACCAAATCTTGCTATATTTTGAGAGATAGTTCCTTCAAAAAGCTCAATATCCTGAGGCAGATATCCTATGAATTTTCCTAAATCATGTTTATCCCATTGATAGATGTCAGCTCTGTCTAGTCTTGCTTTACCAGATGCGAGTGGCCAAAGACCTAAGATAACTCTAGCAAGGGAGGATTTACCTGCGGCACTTGGCCCAATAATACCCACTATATCACCCTTTTGAATTAACATAGATATGCCTCTAAGCGAGGGTTGAGCAGCTCCCGGAGGAACAACAACCACACTCTCTAGTAAAACCTCTCCCTTTGGAGCAGGAAGCTGCATATACTCTTTATCTTTTGGAAACTCTTCTAGAAGCCCTTCTAGCTTTTCATAAGAAGCTCTTGCACTACTAAATCCTTTCCAGCTACCAATAATAAGATCTAGCGGAGCCAATGCTCTACCCATAATAATAGAACCCGCAATCATCATTCCCGGACTAACTTCCATATGAATAGCTAAATAAGCCCCTATTCCAAGGATGAGTGATTGAAAAAGCATCCTTAAGCTTTTTGAGATATTTGAGAAAACCCCCGCACTGTTACTTGCATCATTTTGTGCATTTAAAAAACCAAAATATCGTTTTTCCCAAATCTTTCGAATACTATCTTTCATGCCCATAGCATGAACTATCTCTGCATTTCTTAGATTTGCATCAACATATGCGTTTGAGGAGCGATTTAGCGTATTTGCTTCACCTAGCTTCTGCTTTGTAGAGTACTCATTTATAATCGTAAGAGCAACCAGAACAATCGCCGCAAATATAGCAAAATAGCCAAATATAGGGTGAAATATAAATAAGACCGCTATATAGATAACTATCCATGGTGCATCAAAAAATGCAAAAAGTCCATTTCCAGTCATAAACTGTCTTATCTGTGTAAGGTCACTTAGGGGCATAGATGAAGCTTTACCCGGATGTTTTTGTGCAAGCTCAAATACGGAGTCAAAAACTCTTTGACTAAGCTGACTATCAAGCTTGTTTCCAACTTTTACAAGTACGCGAGATCTCACGATTTCTAAAAGTGCCATAATTAGAAATAGGAAAACAACTATCAGTGTTAACATGATAAGAGTGTCTTCACTTCTACTTGCTAAAACTCTATCATAAAGTTGTAACATATAAAGAGGCGGAACCAGCATAAGAATGTTTATAAATAGACTAAAAAAACCAACCATCAAAAATGATTTTTTAGATTTTAATATAGCCTCTTTAAGTTCTGATACTTTTTTATTTTTTGCTCTTGATGGTCTATTTGCCATTGAAGTCCTTTGCTATGTGGTGTTATGAACTATTACTGCTTAGCTTTGTCTTTTTTGTGCTATTTCAAAAAGAGTTTGGATATTGTCTAGTGATTTTATATGTGCCTCTATCATCGCCATGATCCCTTTTCTTACCCAGTCTGCCAAGACATCATCACTTAGTTCATTTAGTTTTTCTCTGTTTACTACCTTAAACCCATTTACCAACACTTTTTTCTCTTCACCCTCACCCACAGATATCTCTCTATCTTCAAGGATTCCACTTTGAAAGATAAGCTTTGCAACATTTAGAGTAACACTACTTTGATTCTCATGTGATGTTAAAAAGTCAATTGCGTGTTCTAGAGTCTCTGATTTGTCACCGTTTTTTCTAAATAGTTGCTTGCCTTTTGATTTTGAAAAAAGAGAGGAGTCTTCATCTATAAGGATCACTTTTTGCTCAGGATTTTCTTTTGTGCTTGCTAAAGAAAATGGGTACTTTCTTAAGTATGATGGTACATAAGAAGTTATCCACTTGCCCTCTTCATTGATAGCCAAGCTATCACCACCTAAAGAGACAAGAGCTGTAAGTTCTGGGGCTTCACCTGCTGTAAATACAACTGGAAATGCGGCACCTACTTGTGCAACCTCATTTGCTAAGAGAGGGATGTGTGTTGCTGATTTTGCAAAGTTAAGGTCCTCTAGAGGATTAATTTTTAGCTCTTTGTGTTTCTCTTTGTCTAGCATTACTAAATTTTTATACATTTTTTTTCCTTTTTTAATTTGTTCTTTTTTAGGGCGACCTCTAGCTTTTAAAGTTAGAGAAAATCCTACAATTTTTTCAAGATTTTTTACAAAATCCTCACTGCCTGTTACGCTCTGTTTTTCCAAACACATCGTTATGAAATCTTCTTTATCATAATCAACTGCAGAGTTGAAAAACTCACTATATTTTTGTACTCTTTGCTCATCTGTAAATCCAAGTTTTTTATACAAACTATGGTAAGAGACTATCTCATCTTTTTTGCCATAAAGATTTTTATGAGCACTGCTAAATAGATGCTCTTTTGGTGCAAGCCTTTCTATGTGGAGCATCACATCAAAAAGATATTTCTCATCTTCAACCAATGAAGATTTATATCTACCTTGGAAGAGAGTTCCTGTGCGGTTATACTTTTTGTTAAAATAACCGACGTATTTTCTACCCAAACTTTGCATAAACTTTGACAAAGTATCTTCTTTTGAAGGAGTGGCTAAAAACTCAAAAAAATGTGGCATCAAAACATAAGCATGAATAGCCAAATCACTGTTTATACTGGACTCTTTTAAAATATCTACAAATGCTCTATAGTCTGACTCGTCTTTAAAAAGAGCAAGTTTGTCTAAACTCTTTAGCATCACATGTTGCGGGGAATCTTTAACAAAAATCCTAACTTTTCGTGCCAAACCAATTCCTTGAACTTACTTTCAAAGTGAATTGTATGCAAATAAAACTTAAGGGGTTATTAAATGACTCCGACACTATTTAACTAGTTTTAAATTAGTGCCATAGTCATACTCAGATCCTTTAAAAATTGTAAGATATTCCCCATTTTATAAAAGGTATCGCAGATTTCATCACTTGAAATACTTGCATAAGCATAAAGCCATCTAAATCAGCTTTGGCTGTAATGTTTTTAGAATTAAATGTTAAAGTAGTATGTTTTGAGTTTATATCAAAGAAGAACTTAACCTCTAGCAGAAGCTCTTCGTCTGTTCTTAGAAGTTCAAGATTTGCACTATCTGTTTTTAATAAAACTCTATCTTCTTGACTCTGCTGACTTTTTGTATGTTCTAGCTTTTCTTGGCTCTCTTGTTTTTTTATATTGTGTTGTATTAGAGTTTTTTTAAAATCAGCAGTGGAGTAATGTTTTGCTATAAACTCCTCAGCAGTAGAAATTAGATTTATGATAAAACTTCTTGTTATCATAAAATCAACTCTGTTTTGAATATCTTGATAATTTATCACAAATCTCAATCTATCTTCAAGCTCATCATATGTCGGTGTAAATGTGTTTGCTACAATTTCTCTTTTCATGAGGTGGATTGTACATAAAACAAGTTTGACTAGAGGTTAATGAGGTTAGTATAGCTATATAATAGGAATCCCATGAGATCCTGAATCAAGTTCAGGATGACGGTGAATCAAGTTCAGGATGACGGCGGATCAAGTTCAGGATGACGGTGAATCAAGTTCAGGATGACGGTGAATCAAGTTCAGGATGACGGTGAATCAAGTTCAGGATGACAATAAACCGAGTTCAGGATGGCACCCCGCCCGCCGTCATTCCGCACTTGATGCGGAATCTTCTTGAGGACGATGACTTATGGGTTGAGATTTTTGATTGCAAGTATTAACTTTTTTTAGCATAGATGCTACAATATAAAATTTCTCTTAGATAAACAGTTAAGGATTGGCTGTTTAAAAATAGGTTTACCTTTCTAGGAAGATAAAATTAAGAGTTTTTTTGATAACATCTCACAAAATTATTTATAAAGAAGATCTAATGAAATTGAAATTTTTTTTACCGATACTTTGCTTGCCTCTTTTTCTATACTCTTACACGCTAGATGAGCTACTAGAGCTATCTCATAATAACAAAGTTGTAAAGTCAGCCCAGCATACATTAACTTCCAAAGAACTACTCTATGAGAGCTCTAAAAGCTCATACCTTCCTACCATAGATATAGGGGCTAACTATCAGAATGCTTCCAAAGAGACTCCAGCTGTTGCAGAGAATACACTTAAATTTCAAGCATCTGTAAGATATACACTTTATGATGGCGATAAAAAAAATAGTTTGTATAGGCAGATTGAGTCATCTATAGACTCTAGTAAAAGTACAATTGAGGCGACTAAAAACTCCATCTCGCTTGAAGTTACTAGACTCTATTTTGAGTATTTTGGACTTGAGGCTGATAAAGAAGCAACTGAGCAAGAGATAGAGCAGTTAAAAGAAGAGCTTAAGAGAGTTGAGTTTTTTTATGAAGCTGGAACTATTACAAAAGACGAAGTTGCCAAAATTGACTCAAGACTAAAAAATGCTCTAGTTTTACTTCAAGCCATAGAGCTAGAGAACCAAAGAGTAATCCACACTCTGGAGTATTACATATCAAAGAGAGTCGAGCATCTAGATGGAGATAGCACAATAAAACTGCCGTTAGAGCAAGAAGAGACTTTAAGAGCAGATATAAAAGCTCTTGAGTATGAAGCAACTTCTATACTACACGAAGCAAATATCGAAAAAAGTGGAAATAGACCTTTTGTTTATCTAGATGATACTTTTACTCACAGCGACTACTACTTTGATAACGACTCACTAAAGAGTGGCTTTTTAGTAGAGAACCAAAATATCGCAATGCTAAATGTCTCTTGGAATATTTTTGATTTTGGAGCTAAGACTAAAGCTTATGAGTCTAAACTTCAAGAGTACTTGAGTAAAAAATCAATGGTAGAGTACGAAAAAGACAAAGCAAATGTTGAGTACCGATTGGCCAAAAAATCACTCTTGATTGCACAAGAAAAAGTGAAGTCAACACAAGCAGTTGCCGAGGCTGCATCTTTGGCGTATGAACTTATAAAGTTTAAGTATAAAAACAAAACTATTGATAATGTTGCCTACCTTGCAGCACTTAGCGAAAAGTATAGTGCACAAAGAGATAGTAAGAGAGCTATTTACGAACTTGAGATTAGAAAAGCAGAGTTAATTTATTTTAGTGGAAAAGATATTAAGGAGTTTTTGTAGATGAAAAATTTAGTAATTTTAACAGTGCTTTTGTCGCTGTTTTTAGTTGGTTGTAATGATGAGAAAAAAAGTGTGGCAGTTACTACTAAAGCGGCTAATATGCCACCTTTATCAGTAGAAGTCTATACTGTTAAATTTGAAAAAGCACCTGTATCAAACAGTTACTCTACCCTACTTAAAGCATTCAATGAAGTTGATATAGTTGCACGAGTTAGTGGACTACTTATGAGTAAAAATTTTAAAGAGGGTTCATATGTAAAAAAGGGTGATATCCTCTATGAGATACAAAAAGATGAGTATGCGGCAACTTTAAATGAAGCAAAAGCATCTCTTTTAAAAGCCAAGGCAAATTTTAATAAAGCCCAAAAAGACTGGGAGCGTAATGAGTATCTTTTTAAAAACAATGCGATTTCTGCTGTAACGCGTGATGAACTTTTTTACACATTTGAAGATGCAAAAGCGGAGGTGACAAAAGCAAAGGCAGTACTCCAAAATGCCCAAATCAAGTTTGATTATACAACTATAAAAGCACCCATCAGCGGTATAGCAGGAATGAGGTTCAATGATATTGGCTCTTATGTAGAGGTTGGCGAGGAGAGCGCAATGTTAGTTACAATTACCGCACAAGATCCTATATATGCTCATTTTTCACTACCTAGTAGTGATGTCTCAAAGTATATCTCTCAAATCAAAAATGGCTCAAAGGTCACCTTAAGCGTTGATGCAAAAATTTATACAGGAGAGATAGATTTTATATCGCCAAAAATGGATGCACAGACTGATACTCTTAAGTTTAGAGCAAAATTTCAAAACAGAGATAGAGAGTTAATAGTAGGTTCTTATGCAGAGATAGAGATAGATGGGCTCAGTTATGATCGTGTTGCAAAAATCCCTCAAAAAGCTCTTATCAAAACTCAAGATGCGACAGTTGTTTATGTTGTAAAAGATGGAGCAGTCTCAATGCGACCTATCAATGCTTTGCAAGTACAAGATGGCATTGCTTATGTTGAAAAAGGTGTCTTTGAGGGTGAAAACATAGTTATAAGTAATATCGCAAAACTAAGACCAAACTCAAAAGTTACCATTGTGAAAGGTAACTAAAATGTTTTCTAACTTTTTTATAAAAAGACCTGTTTTTGCTTCTGTTATATCAATACTTATCGTTTTAGCTGGTGTTATTGCTATGCGTACTCTTCCTATTGGAGAGTATCCTAGAGTTATCCCACCACAAATTGTAGTAAGTGCTACTTATCAGGGAGCTAGTGCAGAGACTATCTCAAAAACAGTTGCAGCTCCTCTTGAAGAGCAGATAAACGGCGCTAAAGATATGCTCTATATGAACTCAATCTCTGCGGATAACGGTACGCTTACTATTAGTATATTTTTTGAAGTTGGAACAAATCCTGATGATGCAAAGATAGATGTAAACAATCGTGTCCAAGCAGCTCTTTCAAGACTTCCTGAGCAGGTTCAAAGACAGGGTGTTAGAGTATACGAGAGATCGCCAGATATGCTTCAAGTTATAATACTACACTCACCAAAACAGACTAGAGATGTTAGCTTTTTATCTAACTATGCTCTTTTAAATATTGTAGATGATTTAAAAAGGGTTAAGGGAATTGGTGATGTAGTTATCTTTGGTGCAAAAGATTACTCAATGAGAATCTGGATAGATCCTTCAAAACTTAAAAAATACTCTCTAACTGTTAATGACTTAGTCGTCTCCATAAGAGAGCAAAATGAACAATATGCTGCAGGAAAACTCTCAGCAGACCCTATTTCAAATAAAGAGATGTTTACTTACACCATAGAGACACCTCAAAGACTTAAACAACCATCGCAGTTTTCTGAAATTATTATAAAAGCCAATGAAGATGGAAGTTCGCTAAAGCTTAAAGATGTAGCGACAATAGAGCTTGGAGCTCAAACCTATGATAGAGAGAACAAGCTCAACAACTCTCCTGCTGTGCCAATTGCGATATTTTTGCAAAGTGGGGCAAATGCGATAGAGACCGCATCAGAGGTTCGCAAAGTTATAGACTCTATAAGTAAAGATTTTGTTGAAGATATGGACTATAATATTCCTTATGATATTACCGACTTTGTCGAAATCTCTATAAATGAGGTTATTAAAACTTTTATAGAAGCTATTATCTTAGTCGCACTTATAATATTTTTGTTTTTACAAAATATTAGAGCTACACTAATACCTCTTTTAGCCGTCCCCGTATCTATAATCGGTGCTTTTGCTGGTATGTATGTACTTGGCTTTAGCATTAACTTGCTTACACTTTTTGGGCTTGTTTTGGCCATCGGAATAGTTGTTGATGATGCCATCATTGTTATAGAAAATGTTGAGAGGCATATAAAAGAGGGGCTCACCCCAAAAGATGCTTCCATAAAAGCTATGCAAGAGGTCTCCGGTGCCCTAATTGCCATCGTTTTAGTGCTCTCAGCTGTTTTTCTTCCTGTTGCTTTTTTAGGCGGACTTAGTGGAGAGATGTATAGACAGTTTGCTGTTACCATCGTTATCTCTTTAGCTATTTCAGGACTAGTTGCACTTACTCTAACACCTGCGCTGTGTGCTTTGGTTTTAAAACCAACACATAAAGAGCCAAAATATTTTTTCAAATGGTTTAACAACTTTTTTGAGAGTGCTACAAGAGGTTATTCAAATGCCCTAAAGCTAACTATCCGTTACGCATTTTTGAGTATGTTACTTTTTGGTGGACTTATATATATAACATTTGACATGTTTACGAGTCTAAAAACAGGGCTTGTTCCCATCGAAGATAAAGGGACAGTTTTTGTATTTAGCTACAATCCTCCCGCAGCTTCACTTAGCAGAACAGAAGCGCTAGCTGAGGAGATATACGATATAGCTTCTAAAGATGAACAAAATATAAAAAATATAGTTCAGTTTATGGGGATTGATTTTTCAACATTTTCCAATAGGACAAATGCATCAGCTACTATTTTAAAGCTTCAAGATTGGGATCAAAGAGAAGGTCCAACTCAAAGTGCAGCCTATATTGCATCAAACATAAGTAAAGAACTCTCTCAAACTAGTGATGGTTTCTCTTTTGGTATTGTTCCTCCTCCAATTAGAGGGATGGGAATATCTGGCGGGTTTGAGATGTATGTTCAAAATAAAACTGGTGCAGATCTACAAGAGCTACAAAAGTACGTTAATGAAATTATCCAAAAGGCAAATGCAAGACCTGAACTTATGGGAGTTAGAACTACACTAAATACCTCTATCCCTAAATACAAAATAGAGGTAGATACCGCAAAAGCAAAAGCAAAAGGTGTCAATATTGATGAGATTTACCAAACAATCAATGCAACTTTTGGAAGTTTTTATGTAAATGATTTTAATCTCTTAGGTAGAACCTATATGGTAAATATGCAGGCTAAAGAGTCTTTTAGAAAAAAACCTGAAGATTTAGAAAAAATCTTTGTAAGAAGTGAAAAAGGAGAGATGATAGCTCTTAGCTCTCTTGTTACACTAGAGCAAAGTTTTGGTGCTGATTTGGTAGAGAGATTTAACCTCTTTAACGCTGCAAAAGTCTCAGGACAAGCAACTCTAGGACATAGCTCTGGAGATGCACTAAGGGTTATAGAAGAGGTCTCAAACGAAGTTCTTCCAGATGGCTATAGTATTAGTTGGATAGGGACTGCGTACCAAGAAAAACAGATATCAAGCGCTGGAAATCTAGCATTTATCTTTGGAATCTTATTTTTATACCTAATCTTAGCGGCACAGTATGAGAGATGGCTTATGCCAATAGCGGTTATACTCTCTGTTCCATTTGCTATTTTTGGAGCTGTTGTTGCAAACCACCTAAGAGGACTTGAAAATGATATCTACTTCCAAATAGGGGTACTCGTCCTTGCAGGCTTAAGTGCTAAAAATGCAATCTTAATTGTTGAGTTTGCGATGCAAAAAAGAAAGCAAGGGATGAAGCTCGTTGAAGCTGTTTTAGAAGCGGCAAAGATTCGTCTGCGTCCTATCATTATGACCTCTTTGGCCTTTACTATAGGGGTTATTCCTTTAGCAATAAGCAGTGGTGCAGGAGCAGCGAGTCGTCACTCCATAGGAACAGGAGTCATCGGTGGAATGCTTGCAGCAACATTCCTAGCAATACTCTTTATCCCTCTTTTTTATATCTTAGTCTCAAAGATAAGAGACAGGGTGCAAGAAAAAGACATCAAAGACTAATGCCACACTCCCTCTAGGGAGTAACCGCAATATGGGCACTTGCCATTCTCGTCAAGTTCATTTGTTACAAATTGTCCAATATTACCACTTCTATCAATAACTCTATGTTTACAACTTGGACAATATGTAGATTCATAATCCCCATTATCAACATTGCCGATGTAGAGATACTTTAGCCCCTCTTCTTGACCTATTTTATAGGCACGAAGCAGAGTTGACTCTGGAGTGCGAGGGATATCTAGCATCTTATAGGTTGGATGAAACGCCGAGAGATGCCACGGTATAGATGTGTCAAGAGATGCTATAAACTTTGCTATATCTCTTATCTCTTCATCAGAATCATTTTTGCCCGGGATTAAAAGTGTCGTTATCTCTATCCAAATCCCTTTTTCATGAGCATACTTTACCGCTTCAAGCACAGGCTTTAGCCTTGCGCCACAAATCTCTTGGTAAAACTCCTCCCTAAAAGCTTTTATGTCTATGTTCATTCCATCTATGTATGGTTCAAGCAAATCTATCGCCTTTTTCGTCTCATAACCACTAGTGACATAGATATTTTTTATACCCTTTTCATGTGCAAGCTTTGCTGTATCATAGGTATATTCAAAGAAGACTATCGGCTCGTTATAGGTGTAGGCGATTGATTCGCAACCATTCTCAAGTGCGGCTTCAACGATTTTTTGAGGTGGAAACTCACGACCTACTATCCTATTGGCATGCTCTTTTGGGTATTGTGATATATCGAAATTTTGACAAAATTGACAGGAGAGATTACAGCCTACCGTTCCCACTGAAAAAACTCTACTCTTTGGCAAAAAGTGAAACATCGGCTTTTTCTCTACTGGGTCAATATTTACCGCAGCAGCTAGTCCATAAACAAGAAGTTTAAGCTCGCCATCAATGACTCGCCTTACTCCACAGATACCATACTCACCCTCATCAAGCTTACATACATGCGCACATGCCTGACACAAAATTTTTCCACTATCAAGTCTTTTACTAAGCCATGCTGTTTGTGACATATTTTGCTCCTTAATTTTATAAAATGAGACTCAAGCTTATCAATAAATCAGTGGAACGAAGGTAAAGCCGTAGTGCTCGTTAGCATCAAAGCTTTCATCCTCTTTTTTAATGATCTCAAAAATCGAATTTCGAACTGGGATAACTAATCTTCCACCAACTTTTAACTGTTTTATTAGCTCAAAAGGAAGTTCATCCGCAGCCGCAGAGACTAAGATACGCTCAAATTTCTCTCTAGGGATACCAAGTTCATCCCCAGCTTCTACTATTTTAGCATTTTTAAATTTATATTTTTTTAGGTTTGTGCTTCCAAACTCTACAAGTTCTTTAACTCTCTCAACTCCCACTACAGAACCGCTACCACCCACAATATAAGCTAAAAGTGCGGTGGTCCATCCGGATCCACTTCCTATATCTAAAATATTATCTGCTTCATTTGGTGAGAGCATCTCAAGCATCATAGCTACAGTTCTAGGTTGAGAGATTGTCTGCCCGTTACCTATACTAAGAGGATAATCCTCATAAATATTTTTAGAATTTCTATCGACTACAAAATCAGCTCTGTTTATATTTCTAAAAGCTTCTATAATCCTGCTTGAACGAAGCGCACCGACATTTACAAGATAGTCAACCATCTTGTTATTTGCTTCTTTAAAGTCTCTATCAACCATGCTCTCTCCTTAAAAGTTATAACATTTTATGTAACTACCCGTAAAACAATATACGGAACAAGATTAAATAAGAAAACTGATAGCTTCCAAAATGCCATTGCTCCGTAGTGAATAGAGTTAAATGTTTCATATGATATTTTAAACCATCTGCTATGTAGGTGTCAAACGCAGAGGTAAAATACACCAGTAACGCAGATTAAAAATGTACCACTTTATTTAAAGAAGATACTATTTATTTCAAATAAATATTTGGAGTAAAAGTATGATAG
>NZ_AUPZ01000020.1 GCF_000445475.1 Sulfurimonas hongkongensis | reverse complement strand
TTACAACAACAATAATTAAACGTTTAGAAATCACCATTTATATATAAACTTATCTCTTTACTACTTTTTATATCAATAACAACTACCCCTGTCAATTTAAATATATATGAATTCCAACGCAGAGCATTGGAACTAGTGAATATTAATTTGCCAATTCTAATATTAATTCAATTCTAAAGCCATAAGGGCGAAGCTAAAGCACCGCTTCCGAAAAGCCTTGACAAGTTATAAATCCTCACATCTCTTTCGGAAACGAGGTTTTAACATCGTATGTAAGGCTTATAAATCTCGCGCTTTTAAGAAAATACTATGCTTTTTATTTTTTTTTAAGACTTAGTTAAAATTAACTCGCCTATAATGCTTGCAGGTGAAAGTCTATCTATTTTAAATTCTTATATTGCATGTAGGAGAAAAAATGAAAAAAACAATCAAGTTAGCTCTAGTAGCTACAATAGCTTTAGGCGTAACATCTGCATTGGCAACAAATGGCTCAAATCTAATAGGTGTTGGTGCTAAAGCTCGTGGTATGGGTGGAGTTGGCATAGGTATGTCACATGGTGCCGAATCTACTCTAGCTAACCCTGCTCTCATTACTTCAGTTAAAGATACTGAAATTTCTTTTGGTGGTACGATTTTTATGCCAAAAGTTAAAAATGAGAGTAGTCTGATTTTACCAACAGGAGTTGCAGGTGGCAGCCCATCAGGCACTACCAATGAATCTTCTAATGCTGATAGTGATGCCGATATAAATATCATTCCTTCTGTTGCAATAGCGAGTAAAGTAAACGATAACTTCTATTTTGGTATTGGTATGTGGGGAACAGCTGGCATGGGTGTTGACTACCGTGAGGCCGCGGCATCAGGTCAAATGAACATGGTTACTAATCTACAACTTATGCAGTTTGGTGTTCCTTTGGCATATACTTATAGTGGCTTTAGCATGGGAATCACACCATTATTGCAGTATGGTTCATTAGATATTAACTATAAGATGTCTCCTGCATTACAAAATGGAATGTATTTAATGAATACAGGCACATTTGCACCTACTTTATCGACAACTCCAATGAATGTGGGAAGTGGAGTAGCACAAGATTTACAGTTTGGATATAACATAGGAGTAGCTTATGAAGTGTCAGGTTTAACTATAGGTGCTATTTACAAATCTCAAATTGACATGAAATATAAAGGTGTCCTATCAACTACTATTGGTGCAATGACAGGAGGTGCATATACAAATGATGAACTTTCCACGCCAGCTGAACTAGGTGTAGGTGTAAGCTACAACATGAAAGAGCACACAATAGCACTAGACTATAAACAAATAAAATGGTCATCAACAAAAGGTTATGAAGACTTTGGGTGGGATGATCAAAACGTAATTGCTGTAGGTTATGAATATGCTACAAGTGATTGGGCTGTCCGTGTTGGATATAACTATGCTACTAGTCCTATAAAAGAGCAAACTTATGCAGGAATCAATAGTGCAGGGTTAGAAGCGGGCTTAGTTAATACATTTAATCTGCTAGGGTTTCCAGCTATTGTGGAATCACATTTTACTATTGGTGGCACATATAATATAAGTAAAAAAACATCAGTTGACTTAGCGTGTGTATATTCACCAGAGGTTAGTCAAACATATGCAAACTTTGTAGGTCAAGATATCACTACAAAGCATTCTCAAACAGCTTTAAGCCTTGGTCTTAATTATGCATTCTAAGAACTCTCTTACAAATAGTGTTTCGCCAATGAAAACAGGGGAGTAAATTTCCACTGTTTTTAAACTAAAACTACTTCCCTTTTTCCCTCTTTTATCTCACCAATAAGATAGCCATCAGTCTCTTGTAGTACTTTTGCTACATTTGCATCTTCAACGACTAGTATCATTCCAACACCCATATTAAATGCTCTAAACATCTCCTCTTGATCAATATATTTACTCATTAGCTCAAATATTGGAAGAATTTTTATAGAGTCTTTTTTAACCTCTGCCATTAAGTTTTTTGGAAGTACACGAGGTAAGTTTTCTACTATGCCACCACCTGTGATATGGGCCATTGCTACTATCTCATTTCTTAATCTTTTAAATGTTTTTACATAGATTTTAGTAGGCTCTAATAGAGTCTCTATAAGTGGTTTGCCATTAAAGTCATCTTCAAACTTCATACTCATTTTTTCAAAAAGCACTTTTCTTGCCAGTGAGAAACCATTTGAGTGAAGACCTGAACTTGGCAGTGCTATAAGTTTATGCCCAGCCCTTACAAGTGAGACTCTATCCATCTCAGACTTCTCCGCTACACCAACCGCAAAGCCAGCTAGATCATAATCATCATTAGAATACATTCCCGGCATCTCAGCAGTCTCTCCACCAATTAGTGCACACTCAGCTCGCTTGCAGCCCTCTGCAATACCAGCTACTACATTTGTAGCAACTTCAACATCAAGTTTTCCTGTTGCATAGTAATCTAAGAAAAAAGATGGTGTTGCAAAATTACAAAGCAAATCATTTACACACATAGCTACAAGATCTATTCCTACACTATTGTGAATACCGCTATCTATCGCTAATTTTAGCTTAGTTCCAACGCCATCAGTAGCTGCTAGCATTACTGGCTCTTTAAAACCCTTCGGTAGCTCAAAAGCACCAGCAAATGAACCGATGCCACCTAATACGCCAGGTATTTTAGTAGATTTAACTAGAGGCTTAATGTTGTCAACAAAACTATTTCCAGCATCTATATCAACACCTGCATCTTTATAGCTTATTTGGCTCATTTATTTCCCCGAGTTTTGTGGCATGTCACATTTTTTACTAATCATACAAAGAGGGCAAAAGTTCGTTATACCAGCTATAAGAGGAATAAATCCTAAGAAGAACCAACCAGCACCACTAAAGGCTCCATAGTTGATAATACCCGCGATAATAAGTGCAAGTCCTAGAAAAATACGAAAAACTCTACAAAACTTTCTGATTTTATTGAAATCCATTTGATACCCTTAAACATTTTCGTAATTATAACAATACTTAAGTAAAATTAATCCTAATATGATAAAATCATCTCAATTATAAATATAGGAATCAGTAAATGAAAGAGTTTATATACCCTGAAATGATGGTGCATGTTCCACTTTGTACCAGTAAAGACCCTAAAAAAGTTTTAATGATAAGCGAAAATGCGAGTAGGCTTGCAAAAGAGATGCTAAAGTATAAAGGTGTTAAAACAAAAGCTATAGAGCCTTGCCTAGAAGCAATCTCTAATCTTGAAGATGACTTGTTTGATGTAATTATATGTGAGATGGAGTCAGATATAAAGCTCTTAGCTCAAATTGATCGTATATCAAAAGAAGATGCTCTGCTTTGTATAACTCATCCACCCTTAGATGAAGTAGAAGCAAATAAAGCTATGATGAAAGACTTAGCTCGTTACTTTAAAATTATTATGCCTTTTAATGTTGGCGGTAGTAAAACGGCACTTCTTGCATCAAAAAAGTATCATCCAACTGCAGATATAAATCTTCAACGAGCAGATATGCTAGATGACAATGAGTACTATAATTGTGATATTCACGTAGCTGCTTTTGCTATGGGTAATTATATCCGTAAAGAGTATCTAGGTATCATTAAAAACTAGATGGCATTTAAGTACGCTATTGCACTAACTGGGGGGATTGCTACTGGTAAGAGTACAGTCGCATCTCTGCTTGCACTTAATGGTATGAGGGTGATAGATGCGGATATTGTATCGCATGAGATACTTGATGCCTCAACTGAGTGGGTTAGAGAGACTTTTGGAGATAAATACATAGATGGTACGAAGCCAAATCGTGCAAAACTAGGAAATCTGATATTTGCAAATGCTGAAAAAAAGAGAGTCCTAGAAGAGTATCTGCATCCTAAGATAAGAGACGAGATAGAACTAAGGAGCATCAAGCAAGATAGTTTTAAATTTCCCTATCTTATAGACATTCCGCTTTTTTTTGAGAAAAATTCTTATGAGATTAAAGATAGTGTGGTTGTATATACTCCCAAAGATATTCAACTTGAGAGATTTATGAAGAGAAATAACTACTCTAAAGAGGAGTCTTTAAGAAGAATAAACTCTCAAATGTCTATAGAGGAGAAGAAAAAAAGAGCCACTTGGGTTATAGATAACTCAAAAGATTTGAAACATCTTCAAAAAGAAGTTGAAGAGTTTGTTGAGAAGATTAAAAAAATTTACTTATAAAAGGACTTAGATATGCAAATCTCGAAATATAGTGCAAACGGAAATGATTTTGTAATATTTCACTCTGACGTAGAGCAAGATAGAACTAACCTTGCAAAAGAGCTTTGTCATAGACAAGATGGAGTTGGAGCTGATGGGCTTATAGTTTTGCTTCCTAATGAAGAATATGACTTCGAGTGGCAATTTTATAACTCTGATGGAAGCCATGCAGACATGTGTGGAAATGGCTCAAGAGCGTGTGCACACTATGCTTATATAAATAAGCTAGCACCAGCGAAAATGAGCTTTTTAACAGAAGCTGGTGTTATAAAAGCACAAGTTGATGGCGATATGGTTGAAAGTGAACTAACTACCCCCGAGATAAAAGATAAAAATATCACTCATAATTCTAAATCTTGGTGGCTCATAGATACTGGAGTTCCACACCTTGTGCATTTTACGCACAATATAGAAGTGTTTGATATACAAGAAGCAAGAGAGTTAAGGCACAAATATGATGCTAATGTAAATATAGCTTTTGTAGATGATAAAAAAAGTATAAAAGTAAGGACTTATGAGCGAGGTGTTGAGGATGAGACCTTAGCTTGCGGAACTGGAATGGCTGCTTGTTTTTATAGAGCATATCAAGAAAAAAAAGTTGATGAAAGTGCCGAGGTTTATCCTAAGAGTGGAGATGTTTTATATCTTGGAATAAGAGGTGGAACTATTACTTTTAAAGGAAGAGTTAGAAAAACTTTTGATGCTACTTACTACGAGAAAGAGTAAGTTATCACTAAACATAAGTTATGTTTAGTGATTTATAAACCAGCTGCTTCAACTATTTTAGCTTGATGGTCGGCTATTAGAGGCTCTACTATCTCATCTAACAAACCACCGTTCATAATCTCATTTAGTCTATAAAGAGTTAGTCCTATTCTATGATCGCTTATGCGGTTTTGTGGGTAGTTATAGGTTCTAATCCTACCGCTTCTATCTCCAGTTCCAACTTGGGCTGATCGTGCTTGGCTATCTTTTGCTTGGGCTTCTTGCATCTCAAGGTCATAAAGGCGCGCTTTTAGAACTTTCATAGCCTTTTCTCTGTTTTTATGTTGTGACTTTTGGTCTTGGTTGGTCACTACTATACCTGTTGGTAAGTGAGTGATTCTAACTGCGGAGTCTGTAGTGTTTACAGACTGCCCACCACAACCAGATGAACGCATAACATCCACTTTTAAGTCATTTTCACTTATATCGATTTCAACATCATCAACCTCAGGCATTACTGCTACTGTGATTGCTGAGGTGTGAACGCGACCCTGTGACTCTGTAGCTGGAACTCTTTGAACACGATGAGTGCCACCTTCATACTTCAACCTACTATAAACCTGTTCACCTTTTATAAGAGCGATTAGCTCTTTATACCCACCAGCATCTGATGGCGAGGTACTTATAAGCTCAACCTTCCAATCTCTAAGCTCTGCATAGCGAGTGTAGGCATCAAATAAGTCACCTACAAAGATAGCCGCCTCATCTCCACCAGCACCAGCACGAAGCTCTACGATGATATTTCTATCATCATTGGGGTCTTTTGGTAGAAGTAGAAGTTTTATCTCCTCTTCTAAAAGTGGTTTTTGAGGTTCTAGCTCTTTGAGCTCCTCTTTTGCCATCTCAAACATCTCGCTATCACTTAGCATCTCTTTAGTGCTTGCAATATCTTCTAGCAGAGTTTTATACTCTTTTGCTTTTTCAACTATATCTAGAAGTGAAGATTGTTCTTTTGAGAGGTCTGTCATCCTTTTGATGTCAGAGGCGATGTCAGGTGAACTTAGCAGTTTGCTAAGTTCGTTATAGCGATTGATAAACGGTGTAAGTTTATCTGAGAGCATTTATGTTTGCTCTATTTATATAGCGTTTACAGATTTGTGTAGACGACTAACTTTTCTAGCTGCGGTCTCTTTTTTTAAGACACCTTTGCTTACAAATTTGTGAATTTGTTTGTTAGCTACTTGAAATGCTGTAGCTGCTTCTTCTTTGTTTCCTGCTTCTACTGCAGTGTTTACATCTTTTACAATGTTTTTAAGACGAGTTCTGTAGAAACGATTACGCTCTGTACGAACGAGTGTTTGGCGAATTCTCTTAATTGATGACTTGTGATTTGCCATGCATGAGTCCTTCTCATTAATTTTTTAGTGCGAAATTGTAGCTTAAAAATAATTAAAATTAAGTTAAAGACAAGGTAAACTTGTAAAATTTGGGCTTAAGTGTATATATCTAGACCCTTAATAAAACCAAAAAATATGTTAAAATACCTCACTTTAATATGATGGAAATATGATGAAACTATTTGGAACAGATGGAGTGAGAGGCGAAGCGGGATCATTTTTAAGCGCATCTTTGGCTATGAGAATTGCCATGGCAGCTGGAATATACTTCAAAGCCCATTCTAAAACAAACAGAATACTAATTGGAAAAGATACTAGGCGAAGTGGTTATATGATAGAAAATGCTATTGTGAGCGGACTTAGCGCTATAGGGTATGATGTGATTCAAATAGG
The DNA here is from genome assembly GCF_000445475.1 of Sulfurimonas hongkongensis. Lineage (NCBI taxonomy): Bacteria > Pseudomonadati > Campylobacterota > Epsilonproteobacteria > Campylobacterales > Sulfurimonadaceae > Sulfurimonas > Sulfurimonas hongkongensis. The sequence goes on along the minus strand of NZ_AUPZ01000020.1, from coordinate 9,543 downwards.
TCCGATGCCTACTCCTGCGATAGCTTTTATCACTGAAAATATGAGGTGTGATGCTGGGATTATGATTAGTGCGTCGCATAACTCTTATGAAGATAATGGAATCAAGTTTTTTGATGGATATGGTGATAAACTTTCTCACGAAGTAGAAGCTGAGATAGAAGCCATCTACAGAGATGATGAAAAGATAGCAGATGCGCAGGTAACGGGTAAAGAGATTGGTAAAGCAAAAAGAATCGATGATGTTATAGGACGATATATAGTAGCACTTAAAAACTCATTTCCGCGGGAGAGTTCGCTTAGTGGAATGAGAATAGTGCTAGACACTGCAAATGGAGCGGGCTATATAGTTGGTCCTACAGTTTTAGAAGAGCTTGGCGCTGAGGTTATTGTACTGCACAATAAACCAGATGGCTTTAATATAAACGAGGGATGCGGAGCACTTCACACAAAAGATCTTTGTGATAGTGTTGTTAAATATAGAGCAGATTTAGGAATAGCACTAGATGGAGATGCAGACAGACTTGTTGTAGTAGATGAAAAAGGCGAGATTATAGATGGCGACCAACTCTTAGGAGCGCTCGGTTCTTACATGAACGATAGAGGTGTTTTAAAAGGCGGAGGGATTGTCTCTACAGTTATGAGCAATCAAGCTTTAGAAGACTATATGAAGTCAAAAAAACTTAAACTTTTTCGCTCAGATGTAGGTGATAAAAATGTTGTAGAGATTATGAAAAAAGAGGGTATCAACTTTGGAGGAGAACAGAGTGGACATGTAATAATTAGTGATTTTGCAAAGACTGGTGATGGACTTGTATGTGCTTTACAAACTCTAGCACTCATTATTGAGACAAAGACTAAAGCATCAGTTGCTCTGCGTCCATTTAAGCTCTATCCTCAAAGGCTTGTAAATATAAACATAAAAACAAAAATGCCACTTTCTAAAATAGATGGATTAGATGTAAAGCTAAAAGAGCTAGATGCAAAGAATATTAGACATCTCATAAGATATTCTGGGACCGAAAATAAGCTAAGAGTTTTGCTTGAGTGCAGAGATGCAAAAGAGCTAAATTTTCATATGAAAGAAATGGTTGATTTTTTTCAAAAAGCCTTAAATGCCTAGCAAAACTCTAAAACTAAATGCAATACTTTTTTTGAGTATGGCTGGAATCTTTATAATAGATCAAAACATAAAGATGCTCTTTGTAGATGGTTTTAGGTACTACACCGAGTGCATAGATTTAATCTTAGTCTATAACAAAGGCGTTGCTTTTTCAATGTTTAGTTTTTTAGATGAGTGGCTAAAGTATATACAGCTTGTCCTAATTCTTGGCATCTTAGTCTATGTTTTAAGTCTAAAAAAACTCTGTTTTGCCATGCCTGCCGGACTTTTGTTAGGTGGAGCCTTGTCTAATATCTATGATAGATTTATACATGGCGGTGTGGTTGATATGGTCTATTGGCACTGCGGATTTGATTTTGCGGTGTTTAACTTTGCTGATGTAATGATAGATGTGGCAGTTGTATGGTTTTTGATACTAAATTTTAAGCCAAAGTTATGCAAAAGCTAACTAAAAGAAGAATTTAGGTAATATTATCCAAAAATAATGCTTGAAAAACAAGTAAAAGATGCAAAAAAGGAAATTGATGGAAATCAAATCAAGTAAAATTAATGGTGCAAATGCTCTTATAGAAGCGACAATCTTAAGAGAAGTGATTGACGTAAACTTAGAAAAAATTGCTAAAGAGTTAGCAAAAACTGCCAGTGTTCAAGGTTTTAGAAAAGGAAAAGTTCCTATAAGTGTTGTAAAAAAACAGTATGGAGATAAACTTGTTCAGGATGCAGAAGCTGAGGCCCTTCGTGAAGTTTTAAACAAAGGTTTAGAAGAGTTAAGTATAGCAAATGATGAACTTATCGGTGAGCCAAATATCTCTAAGTTTGATAAGAGTGAAGATAAAATAGAGGTAGCCGTTAAAGTTGCTATGAGACCAGTAATTGAGCTAGGTGATTATGCTTCACTCATAAAAGAGGTCGAAAAACCAGAAGTAAGTGATGAAGATGTAGATGCAAGAATTGCAGAGTTGGCGCAAGCACAAGCTCCTCTAAAAGATATCGCAAGAAACCGTAAGATGAAAGATGGAGATACTGCTGTTATAGACTTTGAAGGTTTTGTTGATGGAGAGCCTTTTGAAGGTGGCAAAGCTGAAAATTTTGAACTTCGTTTAGGTTCTGGTCAGTTTATTCCAGGTTTTGAAGACCAACTTCTTGGCGTAAAAAGAGATGAAGAAGTTGAGGTAAATGTAACATTCCCTGAGAACTATGGTGGAACTGAGCTAGCTGGCAAAGATGCTATGTTTAAAGTAAAAGTTAATGGTATCAAGGTAAAAGACGAAGTTGCTATTGATGATGAGTTAGCTAAAAAAATGCTCCCGGGTGAAGAAAATGCGACTTTAGAAGAGTTAAAAAAACAAGTAAAAACTCAGATAGAAAATGAAGAGTTATCAAAACTTTACAACGACAACTTAAAGCCAGAGCTTTTAGAGATTTTTGTTGAGAAAATTTCTTTTGATCTTCCAGAGTTTGTAGTTGATCAAGAGATAGATATGGCACTAAACAAAAAAGCTCAAGGTATGAGCGAAGAAGAGATTATTGAGCTTCGCGAAAACCAAGACAAACTAGAAGAGCTTCGTGAGACTCTACGTGACGATGCGAAAAAAAGCGTAAAAGCTACATTTATTATAGATGCATTAGCATCTGCTGAAGATATAAAAGTACAAGAACAGGAAGTTATGCAAACAATTTACTACGAAGCTATGCAGATGGGACAAGATCCTCAAAAAGCTTATGAGCAGTATAAGTCTGCTGGTTACCTTCCAGCTATTCAGATGTCAATGGTTGAAGATAAAGTTCTTAGTCAACTTCTTAACTCAAAGATAAAAGAAGCTTAAGGATGAGTTATATTCCTTATGTAGTAGAAAAAACTGGCCGTGGTGAGCGTTCATATGACATCTACTCTCGTCTTTTAAAAGATAGAATAATCATGCTAAGTGGAGAGGTAAATGATCCAGTTGCCTCTTCTATAGTTGCACAACTTCTTTTTTTAGAAGCAGAAGATCCTGAAAAAGATATATATTTTTATATAAATTCACCAGGTGGTGTGGTAACTGCAGGTATGGCTATATATGACACTATGAATTATATTCGCTCAGATGTTGCTACTATTTGTGTAGGACAAGCTGCATCTATGGGGGCATTTTTACTCTCATCTGGCGCAAAGGGTAAAAGATATGCTCTACCTCATGCTCGTATCATGATACACCAACCCTTAGGTGGTGCTCAAGGTCAAGCTACAGACATCGCTATCCAAGCCGAAGAGATTTTAAGAATGAAAGTTGAACTCAACGCAATACTAGCAAAAAATACTGGTCAAAGTATCAAAAGAGTTGAAAAAGACACTGATCGTGATAACTTTATGAGCTCCAAAGAAGCTAAAGAGTATGGTATGATTGATGAGGTTTTGGTTAAAAACGATAAAGAGTAAGGGGATAATATGGCAGGATCTTTAAGAAGTAGAAACCGTGCAGTAAAAGAGCCAACTATAGCGGCGGTAGAGATTGATGAACCTACTAGTGAGTTAGAGATTTATTCTAAAGAGGTACTAAATGCTCTTATAAAAGACAACTTGCCACCTACTCCAAATAACTTCTCTTTGTACTTTGATAGGCTTTTAGAAGATAAGAGCGAGAACTTAAGAAAGCAGATTCACTCTATGCTTGAACTCGAAGAAAGCAATGAGGATGAGAATACTATCATGCTTGAACAGAGTCTTAAAAGAGGTTTTGGTTCTATAAAAAACATACTAGGTGTTACTGCAAACCTGTACAAAAACATGACTTTGATGACAAAGATCTTAGAAAAGAAAAAACAAGAGCTTCAAGATAACACAGAGATTCAAGCTGCTATAAGTGTTGCTTCGTCCCTAGAGGATGATGTTTCAAAGCTAAATACTATACTTAAAAAACAGAGCACTCAGATGCGAGACTTTTATGATGAGACAGCAAAGATAATAAAAGGTGTAGAAAACGAGACTATTTTTGACAATAGATATGGCGTTTATAACAAAAGATATCTTATGACAAAAATAGAGCAGGAGATAGAGCTAATAGGCGAGTTTAAGCATAAAAGCTCGCTTATCATGATAGAACTATCGCGAGAGTTAAAAGAGAGTATTGATAACGATAAAGCAATAACACTCATGACTAGAACCATTGCTAGACTTTTACTTAAGACTTCAAGAAGAAGCGATACAGTGGCTCACTATGGAAGTGGTGTCTTTGCGATGGTGTTAAAACATACAGATATAGATAGTGCTAAAAAAGCTAGCGAGAGACTTTGCGAGCTTGTTTCAAACTCTAACTTCTTTTTAGCAGATCGAGAGATTCAGTTAAAAATATCTATAGGAGTGACCGACATATCTACTCTTTACTCAGTAGAAGAGATAGTTGTAAGTGCTATGAATGGCATAGAAAAAGCTTATAGTGATCCAAAGATAGATTTTGCAGTCTCTCTAAGAGAATAAGTTAAGTAGAAAAAAGAGCAAATTATAAAAATATGAAACTAAATATAGTAGAATACCCAAATAAGAAGTTAAGAGAGATATCAAAAGAGGTTGATAAGTTTGATGAAAAACTCCATCAACTCTTAGATGCAATGTATGATGTGATGATGAACTCAAATGGAATTGGCTTAGCGGCTATTCAAGTCTCTCATGCTAAGAGAGTATTGATAATAAATATCCCAGATGATGACTCAGAGCAATCAAAAGAAAACCTCATAGAGATGATAAATCCCATCATTGTAAATAAAGATGGAGAGATAGTTTATCAAGAGGGATGCTTAAGTGTCCCTAGTTTTTATGAAGATATCTCAAGATATGACAACATAACTGTAAACTTTCAAGATAGAGATGCCAACACTAAAACACTAGACGCATGCGGACTTTTAAGTGTGGCCATTCAACACGAGATAGATCATTTAAATGGTGTACTTTTTATAGATAAACTCTCATACTCAAGAAGAAAAAAGTTTGAAAAAGAGTATAAAAGAATGCAAAAAGAGAAAAAAATCTCTAAATAATATGTATTGAATCATACAATTTTTATCTATTTTTTACTTTCCTTGTTTTTTTTAAGTTACTCTTTATAAGAAGGCTTTGTTTTGAGTTGTCAATTAAATAGCCTCCACATAACGGTTGTTGTGAGCTATAATTTTCCCCGCTAGGGTAATTTCTCCAAAGTTTTGTTAGCTTTTAACTCACTACTGTAATAAACATTTTTATACTAAGAATACTTAATAATAAAGAAAAGATTTTTTTTAACTTACCAATTGGTAGTTTATTTGCAAAACTAGCTCCATATGGAGCAGTAAAATAACTTGTTGCTGAAATAAGTAAAACGGCAGGTAAATAAACAAAACCAAAAGTATAGTTTTCTATTGCTGTATTGTTCCATCCATTTATTATGTATCCTAATGTTCCAGCAATAGATATTGGCAAACCAATTGCAGCAGATGTACCAATAGCTTTTTTAAGTTCAATATTGCTCCAAGTTAGATATGGAACTGTTAATGAACCTCCACCAATAGAAACTAAAGCAGATATAGCACCTATGCCATTCCCAACTAAAAACAGTCCTTTTTTATTAGCTAATTTTCTATTTGGACTTGGTTTTTTATTTAAAAACATTTGTATAGATACATATCCCATAAATAGTGCAAAGAATAAAGCTAAATATATTGAACTTATTTGTGAAGCTATAAAGGTGGCTAAAAATGTACCTGTTAATATTCCTATTGACATTAATTTAACAATACCCCATAAAACATTTTTATTTTTATTGTGAGCTTTCATACTAGAAAAAGAGGTTACAATAATTGAAGCCATAGATGTCCCTAAAGCTAAATGAACTACATTATCAATAGATACCCCTTGTGCCAAAAATATTGAGGTTAAGATTGGCACCATGATGCCTCCACCACCAATTCCTAGTAATCCTGCCATAAATCCAACAAATGAACCTAATAATAAAAAAGATATTAAAACTTCAATTGGCATATATCATTTCCTTTTCAATAATTTTTAAGCATCTTTTTAAAAAGGTGTAGAGTGCGAAAAATAAAGCTAACGGTTGAAGATAGCCTTGCCGTTAGGTAACTTATTGGCTACTCTGTTTTGTTAGCATATTCCCTCTTAATAGTTTTTGTAATAACAACTCTTCTATATTTTGTCTTGAATCAAAAATAGCCATAATATAAACAGTATCATTTTCAATTTTGTACATTATTCTGTAAGGTTGTGCAATCAGTTCTCTATAAATAGTTATACCTTCTTTTAGAAGTTCAGGAACCACTCTACCTTTTAAAGGAAAAAAGTTGCTAGATTGTGCTTTTTCTTTTATTTGTCCATAAACTTTTCTTGCAGTATTTAAACTATCTTTTTTGATATAGTCAACAATATTTAAAAGATCTTCTTTTGCATTTGAAGTCCATTTAACTTTATAAGTTTTATTCATTCGCTAAGGAGCTCTTCCACAGAGTTAAAAACATCTTCTTCAGTCTGAAGATTTTCACTTCTAATATCTTCTTCGGCAAATGAAAGAAGCTTCATTATAGCAAGAGCATTTTTCATATCTTCATAACTCTTTGGATCTTGTATAACAGCTTTAGCTTCACCATTTTGTGTGATTATCATAGGTCTACGAGTTTCATTGATATATTTTAAAACATCAGCTGCTCTACTTTTTAAATAGGTAACAGGCTTTATATCATTTACAATTTGCATAAAATCTCCTTCAGTCTTTTTATTGTACCAAATTAAGACCTAATGTGCAAATGTGATGCCTAACGGTTGAATAGAGCTAATAAGTGACCGTTAGGTAACTTATTAGCTCCTATGTTTTGTTGTATCTGTCTTCTTTTGGCTTATTCTTGTTGAAGATTTTTAAAATAGTAATTTTGTTTTCATACATCTTAAATTGAATAGTGTATTTCATAAATATCATGTCTCTAACATTTTCATCGTCAGAGTAAAATGATTGTCTGCATTTTAAAGGGGAATTAATTAGGTTTTCTATTTGTTCATTTAAATTCTTATGAAATTTTTCACTTGCGCTAATTTTATCTTTTGCAATATGTCTTAAAATTCTAAGTAGTTGAGTTTTGTATAGTCTTGTTCTAAAGATTTTCATTAGCTTTTAAATCTTTGAAAAAAATCTCCATCTCTTTGTCATATTGTTCTTGTGATAGCAATTCAATAGTGCCATTTTCAGAATCTTCTATAATCTGTTCTAAGTCTTTTTTTCTTTCATAAAAATATGGATCAAACTCTAAATTTTTATCTTTTGAAACAGTTATATTAGAATGGCTATTATTTACAAAATTCATAAATTGTTGAACATAACTATCTTGTATTTGAACTGATAAGGTTTGCATGTCTTAGCCTTTAGATTTTATTTGTTCACATTATAACAAAACTAAAGTGAGTTTCACTTTAGTTTTTTGAGTTATCTAGCTATCCAAGTTGTCATTCCAGTAGGTAATTTAACTAATACACCTTTTGTTTTACCTGCGTATGAACCTTTAAATTGTTTGTATTTAACTACTTTTAAATCCATTCCTTCTGTCATATTTTTACAATTCGCATTACTTAAATATCCAGTTAGAAATGCTCCACTATACTGCGAAATACCATCTGCTGCAAACTCCATATGACCAAAACTTGCACAAGATATTTCATCTTTTGATTCAATTATTGAACCCTTTTTTAAATTTTGTGCATTTATTGATGTTGATAGTAATCCTATCGCTATTAAACTAAAAAGTAGTCTCTTCACTTGAGACCTCCGAAAAATTAAATTTACCAATTTACTTTCATAAATAGGCATATTTAAAATTGAAGCGATATTACACAATCTTAGATACAACGGGGGCGCGGGTCACGGACTCCCGAATTAAAAATTTCAATTTTTCATTTGGGTGCTCTGTGCATCCGCTTGTTATCTGGCGCTGTGCGACAGATGACCAGTGGGTGTTCAACCCGCGCCCCCGTTATCCGGTCACGCAGTGAGCGGATAACGTTTAAGGAGAGCAATAGTTTTCCCGCTAGGGTAAACTATTGGCTCCTGCGTTTTGTTATATTTATATTCTCACGACATTGTCTACTAACTTATTTTTTGCTGAAATTTCTAATAATTTCAGCATCGCTTTTTTCTCTTTCTCTGTCTGTTGAATAACGAAAGCTAACAGTATTCTCACCGATAAATTTCTCATATAGTTTCGGTCGTAACAACCGAGACTTATTATCGTTGAATATAGATCTTGTTCCGTTATCGGGGTTTCTACAGACTCCAAAACAATATATCTTGTTTGGATCTTCGCTATCACTTTCAGAAAGAGATTTTGTCATCGCAATCTTAAAAAGATTACTTTTTGACAAATCAACTTTGTCAGGTATGAATTGAGCAAAGTGTTCGCTAAATTGGTGTAAAATATTGCCAAGATTTTCAGACCACTCAATGCCAAAATACTCTCTCAACGTCCGAGCATCAATTAAAAATTCTCGAGCATTTGCAGGAACGACTAAGTTATCGTCAATGTCATGTGTTTTAAGGAATTCTACTTTTAAAAGTGCGTAACGGTTTTCCTTAACTTCATCCTTTTGATAAAGCTTCACTAGAACTACATAGTCAACTTTCTTATAATTGAAAGAAAAGGCTTCAATTACCCAACCTTTTTCTTCCATATCCGCTTTAAGTAGCTTAAAATTTTCAAAAATATTCATACTAATCCTTATTCAAAAATATATATTCAGAGCATTAAACTCAGTCAAAATATAAAGTATGCCATTCGAACGCAGCGTGAAGATGACTCACTTTACACTCTCTAATTTAACGTACTTAAGCACTCATAAATATTTCTCTCCAATTTGTTATATTTCACCTTGCATAGTCTCAAGATATTTTTCCCACTTTTTTTCTTTTATATCATTTTCAGCTAAATTAATTAAATCTCCTAATAAGTCTTGAGGAAACTTACCTCTTTTAGCATCATTGATATTTTCTATCGAAACACTATAGTTATAGCCATTTGCAGGCTGATTATTTACAAATACTTTTACGGTATATGTTTCATTGTCATCTTGCAACCAAGATCTAACTTCATATTGTTTATCTTCAAATATAAATTCTTTTTTTTCCATTGTCTTTATCCTTGTAATATAACGGGGGCGCGGGTGAGTAACTGCCATTGAAAAACCTTTAGGTTTTGCAATGGTTGCTTGCTCCTCCCGCTTGTTATCTGGCGCTGTGCGACAGATAACCAGTGGGTGTTCAACCCGCGCCCCCGTTATCCGGTCACGCAGTGAGCGGATAACGGTTGACTCTAGCCAATAAATGACCGCTAGGGCATTTATTGGCTACGAGGTTTTGTTATACTGACTGTAGTTCTTTTCTAAGTAAAGCATTTATAAGTGTCTGATAAGGTACTTTTTT
>NZ_AUPZ01000019.1 GCF_000445475.1 Sulfurimonas hongkongensis | reverse complement strand
TCTAAACTCTGCTATGACTTCTCTCATTATATGGATAGACTCTGCTTCAAGTTGTTTTAGATGGGTTAACACATTTATCATAAAATACAGTTCCAGTTTATTGGATCTTCAAAACAAATATCTCTTGAAGCAGTTACATTATTTTCTTTAAATAGTTTCAAATACTTAGGTTCCAAACCTTTCTCTTTTTTACCAGATCTCAATATTGAAATATCTTCTACCTTTATGACCTCACCTTTTTCTATATCTCTTTTTGAAAAAAGTGTCATATACGCAAAATCTCTTAAATACTCTTCATGCTTATAACATATCTTTTCCGTACTTCCATAAATCTTTTTATCTATACTAAAATCTCCACTCGCGTAGTCAATCTCTGCTTTTCTGATGTTTTGCACCATCTGCTTTAGCTCATGAGGTTCAAGTGCAAAAAAATGATCAGGGCCTTGCATCTCTTTATCTAAAGTAATATGTTTTTCAACCACAGTTCCACCTAGATATATACACTGAACTGGTGCATCTGATGGTTCTTCTGTATGATCTGAGTATCCTCTTTTGATCTTTGGAAAAACCTTAGCAAATGTATCCATAACACCCATATTTACATCTTCTAGCTTTGTAGGATACTGTATAGAACAATGCAAAAGTGTCAGATCATTATGATATTTCAAAACACTATTTACTGCTTCTTCTATCTCACCTATTGTAGCACCACCTGTACTCATGATGATAGGAAGTTTTGTTTTTGCTGCTACTTCAATTAATGGAATATGTGTTATCGTATATGAAGAAAGTTTAATTACTTTCATACCTTTTTCAATTAAAAAGTTTAAGCCCTCAATATCAAATACAGAAGCCATAAAATCGATTTGTTTTAAATTGCAATATTTAATTATATCATCAATCCATGAAATTGGTAATTCAAATGATTTTACCGCCTCATAAATATCGTAGCTATACTCTCTTTTATCATCTTTCCAGTCCATCTCACCAGCACTTCTAGGATATAAGTTTTTAGCACTAAACATTTGAAACTTAGCTGCATTACAACCTGACTGTTTTGCGACATCTATCATTTTAAGAGCATTCTCTAAACTACCATTAAAATTAATACCGATTTCTGCTATGATATAAACATTTTTTTTTGGGTTTGAATTCATAATATTTATTAATTAACGAATTTCTTATAATGCAATAACACTATGAATATTTTCTATTTCAGGAAAAGAATGAAACATGCTTGCCTTGGTGTTTTCATCAAATATATAAATACCACAGTTTAATGAAATGTTTAATGAAATGTCTTTTAATCTATCAAAATATCTATGTGAACTTTGAGCTATATAAAAAAATTTGTCATCTTTATCTATTCCTCTGATAAAACCATCAAAATTTCCTATTATTTTGTTATTAGTCTTATATAAGTCTCCCCTCATACTATCTAAAAGTACCATATTATTATCTATAATCTGAATTGAATGGGGCATCCACATATTTTCTATTATAGGTCCATTAATTTTTCTAGTTTTGAGGTCATATTCTAAAACCCCTCCATCATAAACTCCCTTTCTCCAGTTTCCTGTAAATGAAAACATAGAGATTAATAAGGTTTCGGTATTTTCATCAAAAAAAACATCATTAACATTATGTTGAGCTTCTTGTGAACTGCTAAATTTGTCACTTATTTTTATCTCATCTAAATGTTTACCTGTGCTTAAATCAAAGATAGACACAGAATCTCTGCCTGAGTTTCCCATAAAAATTTTATTGTGTTTTTCTGAAATAGAAACTCCATGTGCTATTGAATTGTCTAATACTTGTATTTTATTTACTATATTAAGTTTGTGATCAAATAAAATTATACCTTCTATTTCATCTCCTAAGCATATATAATTTTCACTTTTTGCAAGACCTCTTGATTTTCCACTAAAAATTTGGTTTAAATTTTTTGTTTTTGTATTATACACATAAACTCCACCTTTATCGCAAGCTGGAGCAGGTACACTAAACAAAATATTTTTATCCAAAAAAATAATTTCATCTCTTATTTTTAAATTATTTAATACAGGGGAACATACAAAGTCTTCCCCCTCAATTAAACTTTTTTCTTTAAGTTCTCTAACAAGTCCCTTGAAAGAACCTGTTGTGATAATAATAAAATAATTTTCCTTATCAATTAAATCTTTGTAGTCAATAATCTTGACTCCTTTTTCATAATGCCCTTGAATGCTTTTATTATTATCAATTATATATGTTGGTACTAAATTTAATAGTTTAATTGTTTTTTCTACCCATTCTCCATTACCCCAAAAAACAACTTTTTTATCTCTGCACTTACTTATTATGTCTTTTTTACCTAGCCAAATATCATTATTCATTTATATAACCTCTTTAGTTTTTAACTTTATATTTTTTTTGCAACTATTGACATGTTTGATGAGAGTTTGTTATCAGTCAAAAATTTTTGAAATTTTTCTCCCAATTCCTCATATCTATCAATGCATACAGTTTTGATAAAAGCATTTGGTTTATATATCCCTGATAAAATATCTTTTCTTACTAACTCGACATCTAAAACACCAGGAGTATCTACTTCTACTAATTCAAAGCCAACTCTATTTAGTAAAATATTTATAGAATTTTCATTGAAATAGTTTAAATGTTCATGATCCACGCTTCTTGAATTTTCCCTTTCTACCCCAATATCAAAACCATTATAATGAGGAAATGTTAAATAGAGTAATGAATTATTTGTCATTGTTGAGTATATTTTTTTTAAGAAACTGTATGGATTAGATACATGTTCAATAACTTCAAATGAAACTACACAATCAAACTTTTCTTTTATGTTTAACTCTTCAAAAATTCCATTATATACTTTATATCCATGACTAGTACAAGTTTCATATAAACTATCTGATGCTTCTGTTGCAACAACATTGTCAAATTTATTTATTTTTACCATTTCCTCACAAAATAGCCCGTATCCAGCCCCAATTTCCAAAATAAAATTTGTATTGATATTATATTTATCAATTAGTGAAGAAATTTTTTGTACTCTAGGAATAAATATCTTATCTCTTCTTGCTTCTTTAGATGCTGGGAAGATAAAATCATTGAAGTATTTATAAACAGGTGAGTTGCTATAAAATGACTTGAGTATTTTATGTGTAGGCCTTGGGTTAATATATAGCATACCACAATTATCACACTCTTTGTATTTCATTAAATTTTTTGAAAACAGTTCATGTCGATTGTTAAAATCACATGCTGGGCAGTTTACTTTTTCAAATTGCTCTCTTTTTGCAATCATAAAAGCAATGTCTTCATCTTCATATTGCTTTTGATTTGCTCTTAATGAGTCCGGTCTTATATCATTTTCAGTCATTTTTACCTCTGTCTAATTTTTAATATTATCTTTTTTCCAGTTTCCATTTTTATCTTTCCACCAAACTCTAGGGTCTCTAAAAGTATCAGCTATTTTATCAAACTCTTCTTCGCTCCAACCTACATAATCAAGCCAACGATATAAGTCTTTTGATTTAATGGGATCCATTTTTAATACTATTGGTATAGCCTCTTTTCTACTCATTCTGCCTTTTCTTATCTCACGACAAGCATGATCAGTGGCTCTTCCATATCCAAATTTTATATATTTCATATAATCATGTATGCCGTTTTCATGCATATCATCAAGGTTTGATGTTTTCGTAAATGTTCTCTCAAACGGCTCATCTGATTCTTTAAATCCATACAAATCAATCATCATTTTAGTATGTCTAGTGGCATCCCATTTAACATAATTGCTTAAGTATATTCCCCTTACTCCGATATCTTCTATCTCTTCATCATTGGGATACATCCATGGAATCATCTCTTCTTTAGATAGTGTTTCACCAAACTCTTTTGCTCTTTTTACAAAATCACTCCATTCATATCCTCTTAATTGATGCTCATGTCTGTATCTATATGTAAATTCTATCATATCATTATGAGAGTGCATTCCTCCATGTTCCATTCGGCCATGCTCCCCCCAAATCATTAAAGGTACTTTTTGGGCAACTGCAACCTTGATAGGATATGTATTAATACCTGCATGCGCATGCCAATTCATATCTCCCATCATTTTCATACCCATCCTATTGAGCTTTTTTAAAACATCAATACTTGGAGTAAAGAATATATGATCAACGCCAAAAACTTCTTTCATATTTACTAGGTTTTCCATACCAGTTTTTGTATAGTTATTAGCATTATATGTTACTAGTAATGGATTTAAACCTAAAACTTTTTTGATAATATGAATTTGAAAATAGCTATCTTTTCCTCCACTAACAGGGATAATGCAGTCATAATTGGACCTATCTTGATTTTTGTATTCATCAGTAAGTCTTTGTAATAGCTTCCATCTCCTATCCCAATCTACGTTTGTTTCTCCTTCTTTGGAAACTTGACACCCTGAGCAGACACCCTTTTCATCAAAACTTAATGATGTCGCAGAACTTGAAGGGTATAGACATTTTTTACACCAAATCATTTCTTTTGGTCTATCAGGCTCTATACAGTATTTGTCATCTAACATTAACATCCCTTTTTTTTAATAATTTTTTAGCTCTTTGATATGAATTTTCAGTAAAATGAAAAATATTTCCAGCTGCTATACCAGATACACCTAACTCTGCCAAATCAACAAAGTCGTAAAAATCACCTGCTCCACCACATGCGATTATGGGTATATTGACTAGTTCCATAGTGTTTTTAATTGTTTCTAAGTCATATCCACATGCCATGCCATCCCGGTCAATTGAATTTAAAAATATCTCTCCAGCTCCATACTTCTCGACTTTTTGTACCCAATCATAGAGATTAATATTAGTACTTACTTTGCCAAATTCTGAAAACACTATCGGCTTATCATTAACAATTTTGTAATCAATAGAAACAACTATGCATTGGCTACCATATTTAAGAGCGATTTCTTCAATAAATAGTATATTGTTAAATAATATACTATTTAATATAATTTTATCAGCACCACTTCTTATAATACTGTCTACTTGCTCAATAGTTCTAATACCACCACCAAAAGACAAAGGCATAAAACATTCCTCTGAGATTCTTTTTATAATCTCCCCAATTGAACTATATGATTTAACTCCATGTTCATTTCTATTTAAATCATATCTTTTTTCAACACTTATATCTATGTAAATTAACTCATCAACATCCCATTCATTATATCTATGTGCTTGATTGATTACATTTCCTAAGTGTTGATGTTTAGAAAATTTTTCACTTCGAACTATTTGACCATTTTTTATAAAAAGCACTGGTATCAATCTTTTTTTAACCATAATACATCCTATAAATTAGCAAATTTTTTTAAAAGAGATAAACCATTTTTTTGACTTTTTTCTGGATGAAACTGTACTGCAAATATATTATTTCTTTCATAAGCAACATCAAATGAAAGCCCATGGTGAACTTTTGCTGCAACAAACTCTTGCTCTTTAATATCACAATAATAGCCATGTACAAAATAATAAGTTTCATTCCCCTCACCAAGTATGTTGCTATTATTAGTTATTTTAATATCGTTCCAACCCATATGAATATGAGGATTTACACCTATATTTTTAAAACTCTTAACTTCACCATCAATTAAACCCATACCTTTGCTGTAACCATATTCTTCACTACTGTTTAATAAAAGTTGCATACCCAAACAAATTCCTAATATAGGAGTGCCGCTATTAACTTTATCTATGATTTTATTAAAAAAACCATTAGCTTTAAGTTGTTTTGATGCTAGTTCAAAAGCACCTACCCCAGGTAATATTAATTTGTCATATTTATCTAGTTTTGAATAATCATCGCATATCTCGCACACTATATTTAATTTATTAAATGCATTAAACACTGATTTTAAATTGCTACCACCATAATCAATTATGCCTATCAAGTTTTTATCGTCTTTCATCCATCCACTCTACTATTGAACTGTTTTCCTGTTTTAAATACTTTAAAAAACTATCCATTTTATCAATATCAACTACATTAATATAATATTTTTTAAAACTATTCTTTACTAAGGCTGTTTTAAAACCCTCTTTTTTTAACCTACCATTTATAGAAGGAGTGGCATAAAAACCCCACTCTTTTGCAACAAAATCATACTCTTTATTTGAATTTGTTTTAAAAGAGACCATTTCATTTTTTTCTAAAATGATTTTACCAAAATCTTTTATTTGAATATTATTAACCTCAAAAGTTCTCGGTTTTTCTTTTAATAAATCTATCATTTTAATCCTCTAGGTGATTCTTAATATACCAATTATTATTGGAGTTTTTGTGCCATATATCTTTGTTTCTAAATCTATCCAAAATACCTATAAATTCTTCTCTTTCATAGTTAAGAAAGCGGCTAATACTTTTTATGTACTCTTCACCTAAAGGTTGTAAGTCATACTCTTTTACCAATTTTTTGGCTACTTCTCTTGAGAGAATTCCCAATCGTATATCCTCACAAGCATGATCAGTAGCTCTGCCATATCCAAATTTTAGAACTTTGATGTATTGATGTAGTCTATTAATCTGTTCATCAACACCAACAAATTTTCTATATGTCCCTTCTTTGGCAAGTTCTAATTGTTTAAAACCATAACTTTGAGCAATTTTAAGATTTTCATTAGAGTCCCAGTTAAAATAGTAACTACAAAAAACTGCTTTAATTTCAGTATTATTTTCTATTTCATCTGGAAAATCATATTGCCACAATAGTTCAAATGGAATATTATGTTTTTTTCCAAAAACTTTTGCTGTCATGCCTTTATTTGCTGCATAATGATTGAAGTACTCTCTTGTGATTTCATTGTTATTTGCTAATTTTTCATCTCCGCCATATTCAAATGCAGAATTTTCACCCAGTAAACATAAAGGTATATTAAATTGTTTTGCAACATGCAAAGGATATGCATGCAATAGTGTATGGCTAAGTAAATCAGGATCACCATACTCTTCTAAACCAATTTTAATAAGCTTCTTATGTAGTGTTAATTCTGGCCTAAATATAATAAGATTTGCTCCCATCTCAGGAATTCTCTCTAAATTGTATTTACCAATTTTTGTTTTAATTCCATAATCAACATTAACTGCCAATATTCGCAAACCTTTATTTAATAGTCTATGAACTTGTGTGATACTGTCTTTACCACCACTTACAGGCACTATAGCATCATAACAAGGAGCGTTTTGTTCTTTTGCCCAATCAATCAAATCATTAAATTCTCTTTCTCGCTTAGACCAATCAATTTGATTTTCACTCTTTTTTTTGTCTTTTTTTTCACTTGATTGACAAGCATTACAAATACCTTCATCGTTAAATGTTAGGTATGGTTTTGTACTTGGCATCAAGCATTTTTTACAATATTTTATTTTCATTCTTGTAACCTCTTGCTTATTTGTTTAGATGGAATTCCTACATTTATTGAGTATTCTTCTGTATCTTTTGTTACAACTGCGTTGGCTCCAATAATCGAGCCTCTTTTGAGATTAACTCCTTTATTGATACATACATTTGCACCTAACCATACATCATCTTCTATAACAACATCTTTATGAGTAAACCCTTGTTCCCTAATAGGTATATTTTTATAAAATTTATGATCATTTGCATTGATTGAAATACCTTTAGCAAATAAGCATTTTTTACCAATAATCACATTCCCCCCACCATTTATAATTGTAAAAGGACCAATAGTACTATCTTCCCCTATACTTATAATCCCATCCCTTGCAGAAACTAGTCTCACCTCATGCTCTATAGTAGAATCATTTTGTATAATAATTTTTCCATTTTCCCTATTTCTTAAATCTATTGTTCCTAAAAAACTTACATTGTTTCCAATATATATATTTTCACCCTTACCTTTTATCTTAAGTTTTGGAACACCTTCACAATAAAATTTTTTTCCTATCTTAATTCCATAATATTTTAAAATAAATTTTATGATCCAACTATGAATTATCCAATATTTTTTGTTTGTTATTAGTGCTAAAAAATCAAACATTACTTAACTCCAAAAGATTTTTTCCAATCTTCAAAAACCATATTTTTATAAGCACTTCTATTATATTTTCCTGTTTTATCCCACTCAAACCATTTGTTAATAGGTGCTGAAAAACCTCTTTTATCTGTCCTATTGCTTATCTCATTTGGTATAAACTTTTTAGAAACTTCTTTAAGTATCCACTTTGTGATGCCATTTTTGATTTTGTATTTTGACTCTATAGAAAAAGCATACTGAACCAATCTATAGTCCAAAAAAGGAGACCTATTTTCGATGCTATGTGCCATATTTAGTCTATCACTCATTTGTAAAAGAACTTGCATAGTGCTATAAAAATCATTTAATCCCATAAAATGAACGATGTCTTCACTCATTTTACTAGCATAATTTCCGATCGATTCATCTAGATATCTATTGACTTTTTCATTGTAAGGGTTTTCACATCTATTTACAAGTTTTGCATATCTACTATTTGCACTTCCATGATACTTTCCTATAAGATAAGAGTATTGCTTCATCGCTTCAAGGCTATGTATCTGTTCATCATGATGAAGTAAATGGTACCTATGATAACCTGCAAACATCTCATCAGCACCCTCACCACTCATTACAATTTTCACGCCATCTTTTTTTGCACGTTCTAGCAACATCCATAAAGTAAAACTTGTCCAAGTACATGGTGTATCAAGATAGTAAGCTATCTCTTCTCTTGTTCTTATAAAATCTTCTTTTGTGGGGGATACTATTACTAACTCTTTATTAATCTGTTTAGCAACTAGCTTTGCATACTCTAACTCATCAAAGTCACTATAGTCATAGTGAGCTGTGTATATATAGTCTGGTTTCGCTATACAAGCTATAAGTGAACTATCTACTCCACCACTTATAAAGGCACTATATTGGTGAGCTGCATTTTTTGTTCTTAGCAAGATAGAATCTTCGACTAACTCACTTAAATCAGAAATTATTTTATTTTCATCATCTGGTACATCTATGAGATTGTCCCATATTTTCCAGTAATTGTGAAGTGTATATTTTGCATCCTTTACTTTTATATATTCACCTGGCTCTAGTTGATAAATATCTTTAAACAGTGTCTCTTTTCCAACTGTAAACTCATAAGCTTCATAAGAGATGGCGTCATCATTAAATTTTGCCTCTACAACTTCAAGCAAGCATTTCATTTCACTAGCATAAGCAAAAAAGTCTTTTCCCTGCGTATAATATAGAGGTTTTTCTCCTGATTTGTCTCTTACTACAACTGTTTCTTGATTTAGTTTATCATAAATAGCAAAAGCGTACATACCATTGTGTTTTGAAAAGGAATTAACGCCATTTTCCATATAACTAACTAAAGCTGTTTCTGTGTCTGAATCTGTTCTAAAGCTATATTTAGATTTAAGTGAACTTCTTATTGAGTCATGATTGTAAATTTCACCATTATATACTATTGCATAGTTTTTACTATGGTCAAGTACTGGTATAGCATGTTCTTTTGAGTCTATTATGCTAAGTCTAACCATGCCCATAGTTGTGTTATCATAAGTCTCAAGCCCTTTTTGATTGGGTCCTCTATGAGATATAATATTGAGCATATTTGATACAATTTTTTTAGAGTCATAATTTTTATTTGAAGATATAAAGCCTGCTATTCCACACATATTTTATTCAACTATTTTTACTAAGTTTCCATCACACAACTGGTGATATAAACAATTAGTATTATATTTAAAGTCTTTGAAAAAACCAGTATTATCAAGTATGTACTTAACATCTGATAATCCTATGTTATCTATTTTTTCTTGATTGAAAAATAATGATTCTTTAGATAAACTCATAACTATAACTACATCAGAGCTTATTTTTTCACTATTTATATCAATATAGTTACAAAATGGAAGGATAGTTAAGAGCTCTTTTTGAGTAAAATTTTCATCATATATATCTACTTTTATGTTTTCTTTATGAAGATACTCAGCCAACATTACAGAAGGGGAAAACCTCAAGTCTTTTAGGTTGTTATATGAACTTAGCCCAATTATTGTTACAGAGTTTATATTTTTAGCTTTTAGTAAATTAACATAGTAAAACAAAAAAGAGATGTTTGTACTGTTCGCTTCTTTTAGTATAGTTAAAAAATCGTCTGAAGAACCTCTAAGTAAGTTCTCTATTGATTGTTCAGATTTATAGTCAACATTGCTAACACCTAGTGATAAATCATCAACATCTATATCTTTAAGCAACTCTTTTGATAACACATTTACATCTATATGTGGATAAGATAGCGACAGTTGGTTAAAAAAAGCAATCATAGTATAGTTAAGCGCATTTTTACTGTTTTCATAGATTTCAGCCTCTTCTATACTTTTTAGTTCGACCGCACAAAGATCTAGCAGTCTTAGAAATATTTTTGTTTGAACTATTGCATCTTCACTATTTGCAGATATTACTCTTTTTGAATCTTTATTAAAAAATGTTTCTATTGTCCAGTCACTTCTAAAAACTGTAGCTATACTGATATTTATATTTTCTTTTTTTAAAATATTAGAAAATTTCTGTTCTATAGTTTTAGGTATGCCTGAAGATTGAAATATCACTAAAGTGTTTTTTAACTTATCTTTATTTCGTATAAAAACATTAGCTAGCTCTATATAGTCAAACTTTTCTGTATTTGGAAATGAAATCAAATGTATGTTGTTTGAAAAAAGGCTAGAGTAATCGTTACAAACTTCTATCTTTTGCATATCAACAGTAGGTATCTTGCCTTTTTTAGACCAGCTATTGAGCTGTTCTTTATTTGGGTAACTACCGTCAAGTAAGTTATTTAGTCGGGTTTTATTAAAATCATACACGCTAGGAGTAAAACCACTGTCTTGCAATCTCAAAACAGATGTATATCCTAAATAACCAACTCCCCATATAGAAATTCTTTTTCTTGATAAGAGAGCATCTTGGAAACTAGTCATTGTATTTTCCTATTATATTATTGATAGTTTTGACAACATATTCTACCTCAAAATCATTCATCGCTGAAGACATTGGTATAGAGAGTATCTTTTGAAATGCTTTGTCTGCAACTCCAAATTTATTATTTGATCTGTTTTTATAAAAAGTATGCAAATGAAGAGGTATAAAATGAACACTTGAACCAATATTGTTCTCTTTTAGTTCTTCAATAAATTCATCTCTATTTATATTTTGCGGTAATCGTATAGGAAATAAGTGATAGGTATGATAATGCTCATCTGAGTCTTTATTAAAGATTAGTTTTTCACTTAAGTTATCTCTATAGTATGTTGCAATTTTTCTTCTTCGCTTATTCATTTTGTCTAACTTTTTTAGTTGAACTATACCAAGTGCAGCATGCATACTATCGAGATTCGCCTTGTACCCCATCTCTTCAATATCATAAAACCATCTACCAGCTTTTTCGTATCGCTTAAAAGCTTCTTTATTAACACCAAAATAACTTAATTTTCTGATTTTTTCAATGACTTTTTCATCTTTTGAAACAGCAGCTCCACCTTCACCCATGGCAAGGTTTTTAGTAGCATAAAAACTAAAACAAGTTACATCTGAAAAATTTCCAATTTTTTTATCTTTATATTTTGTGCCTATTGCATGAGCAGCATCTTCGATGACTTTAAGATTATATTTAGTTGCTAAACTAGCAATGGCTTCCATATCACAAGGATAGCCCGCTATATGCACAGGGATGATTGCTTTGGTTTTTGAAGTAATTAATCGTTCAGCTTTTTTTATATCTATATTTAAAGACTCTTCATCAATATCACACAGAACAACTTTAGCACCAATCCAATCAACCACTTGAGCTGTCGCAGCAAATGTCCAAGTTGGAACTATCACTTCATCACCCTCTTCAATGCCCAAAGCGACCAATGCCAAAAAAAGTGCTGATGTACAAGAGTTCAAACCTACACTATAAATCTTTTCATCATGATATAAATACTGAGATAGTGCATTTTCAAACTCTGTCACCTTTGGTCCAGTTGTTAACCAACCAGACTTGATGGTTTCAACTACTAGCTCTATCTCTTCTTCACCTATATCAGGTTTTGCTAATGGTATGAAGTTTTTCATTTTTCTATAACCTCGCCAGTGTCTTGATTCCCAATCTCAGGATACCAACTATCACACTTACTACAAACTGGATCTGTAAGTTTTTGTGCTAAGTGTTGCTCCCTCAAATCTACATATTTAGGATTCATCCAAATCTCTTTAAGGGAATTTTTTGTCACATTTCCCATTCCATCACTATCCCAGTCATGATTGCATCTAGCTACAACTCCATTGTCATAAACAAGCATTTCATATATTGGCATAACACAAGGTTTTCTCTCTTTTCTAGGCTTAATCAAAGAACCAAACTCTCCATCAGCTGAGTGTTCTTCATATATTCTGACTCTATCCACTCTATTTTTCCATATCTCTGTAAACTCTATGCACATCTCTTCTGTTGTATCAGATGTTTTAACCATAGAAGCCTGTGTTTTTACTCTGCCTTGATTAAATTCTAAAAACTTAAGTATTTTTTTTTCTACTTTTTCATATTTTGCTGGTAACCTTGTTTTGTTAAATCTTTCTGGAGTATCTAAACTAAAAGATAAAAAGTTCAATCCATTTACTATAGCTTCAAACTTATCATCAGTTAACATTGTCGCATTAGTAGCCATTTGAACCTCTTTAAATTTTCCAGAAATATAATTTAACATTTCATTAAACTTTGGATGAAGCATACTTTCACCTCTTCTATGCAACACAAAAATCATATCTTTATATTCTTTGGATTCATCAATGATTTTTTTGAAAAGTTCAAAGTCCATATATCCTGTTAAATCATTTACATAATGTCTTGGGCAATATACACACTTTAAGTTACAATCACTTACAAGTTCAACTTCTAATCTTTTTGGAAATGGAGGTGCTTTATAAATCATTTTGTACCTTTGAATTTGTTAATATATCGACTATATCTTTCGATGAAAAACTATAACCTAGCAACTCTTTAGCAACCAAGTTTACTACATATAAATCTTTTGGGTAGTCAACAGTCAATGGGTGAAAGTTCAACTTTTTATTCTCAAAGCCCAGCTTTAATTCTCTACACTTAAATAGTTTTTTATTGTTTTTAATATATCTAGTCACATGCTCTTTATCATTTCTATCTATATCACAACTGTATATATCATTTAATGCTCTTGAAGTGACTATCTCAGATATAAACCCATTGATTGTTTGAGATGCGCACATATAGTCTAACTGTTTTTCTTCAACTTCATTAAACATGGTGTCTATAGCTCCAATGTCAACAAAAGGAGAATCCCCACATACTCTACAGATTATATCTACGTTATAAAATTTTGATGCTTCTATATATCTATGCAATACATCATGCAAATTGCCTCTAAAGACAGGAATTTGTTTTTTAATACATAGGTCATATAACGGGTCATCAGTTAAATCATTAGAGGTTATCACAATAACTTGATTGGCTATTGTTGAGTTTTTACATCTATTGTAAACATACTCTATCAAGGAGCAATTATTTAATTCATGCATCATTTTGTTTGGAAATCTTGTTGAAGATAATCGTGCTTGAATTAAGATGGCTTTTTTCATTTCATTTTTGCTATTATTTTATTGGTTTACTACTAATTACTTCATCTGATGAAGAAACAAGGCTTTCAAATATTTTATTATGAAAAAGATATGGAATTTTAGTTACAAGTTTTTTGTACTGAGAGTATTTTAATAAATATTCCAATTGATCAAAATACATCCAATCATAAGAATTTGTATCTAAAGTAACTTCAATATTTAAGCCTTGTTTATAAGCCAATTGTGCTAGCAACAGATTTCTGTTGTATTGTGCATTGATAAAGTCTTGTTGGTTTATTCCAAGAGAAGGAGCATTTTTAAGAAACCAATCATTTTGGTCAATAATTCCTACATCTTTCAGTAATTTATTTTTTCTTGATTTATCAAACATAATTCTATGGATGCACTTACATTTATGTACCATTTTTTTAACTAATACATTGTGAGAATTATTTTCTAAACTTTTTTTCGTGTAAATAAATATTTCGATGTTTTCAATAACTTCTAACCCAGAGGTAACAATTTTAATTTTGATTGTTGAGCCAAACTCACCAAAAACTGACTTTAGGTTATTTAGACAAGTATCATCAAAACAAAACCCCTTAAATTCAACATCAGGAAATCTAACCATTAGTTCTTTGATATAGTTTACAAACTCCACATCTGCCAAATTCTCCTCAGTCGCCATAAATCCTATAGCATCTTTGCAGTAGGCATTTTTAATTTCTTTATCATCAATGTGTTCAACACTATCCATAAATCTAAGCTCATTAAATTTTTCATCCTGCATACTTATAGTCTTGACAGATCCATCCATGAGTAGCTTGCCACTTTTGCTCTCTTTAAACTCAAGTAGATGTGACTCTTTAAGGTACTTTTCTTCAAGAACAAACTCAAATCCATTGCTATCTACATCAAAAGCCTCTTCTACGCTCTTAAGCGCCTTATCAGCTCTTAGAGTATCGATATGGTTGCCATCTATGTAGACATCTATATCATAAACGTTATCACTATTTATCTTTTTATAGTAACCTATAAAAGTTATGCCGTACTCACTCTGTACTACTCCATACTCTTGTTCATCTTTGTTTTTAAACTCTACTATTTCTGGTCTTAAAGGTGTAGTGTTGTCAAAGTATGCACCATCACTAAGGTTGTATATCTGTTGATCTTTAGATCTGTACTTTTTGGTTTGTAGATTTATAAGTGTTATAGACATAGTAAAGAGTGGCATAGTTACAACTTTATCTCTAAAGTTACCTCTCACATTTAGCACGGTTTTTCGGATATCCGCTACATCATCTAGTTTATCTGCTAGTGAAGTATCGGCTTTGCCTTTAGAGTGTGTTCTTGAGTGACTTGAACCATCATCCGCTAGTGCCATATCAAGACCTAGCAAGTAAACATTTTGACGCGTTAGTGAGAGGGCTATAGCGTAAACTGCTTCACCCACACTTGCTATCTCTAGGTAGTTGTCATTTAGCTTGTACTGGGTTCTATCTTCTAGTAGATAGATGGCATCTTTGTCAAATGTATCAAAGAAAAGTTGTGGGATAGAAGCACTAAAGATAAAAAGAGAGTTTTTGAAAAACTCCTTCTTTCCTTCATATAGTTCTATACTACGCTCAGCAAAAGCGTCTCCTTCATCTATGTGAACAATGATGTCTGGGGCGATATTAAGGTGATACAAAACTCGTAAAGTCGAAAAAGGAGCGATGATGATAAAGTTGTTTTGGTGTTGTCTTAACCACTCTTTGTTTGCACCCAGAGATGGACCAGCACCCAAAACAAGTATGGGCTTATCATCAAAAAACTTTTCATCTTTTTTGAGCATGCTAAAAAATTTATAATCTTTACTAATTTTTTCTAAAACCCTAGAGCCCTTCTCAAGAAGTGCTGCATGAGAGTAGCAGTGTTCTGATCTGCTGAGTATTGCAGTCTGTATTTTTTTTATAAGTACTTCATCTTTTGATGAAAAAAGAGAAAATTTTAAGTAGTGGTTTCGTATAAAAGCATATTCATAAAAATGTGCAAAAGTCTCTTCAAACTCTGGGTTATTTTGGGCTATGCCAAAAAAAACCTCTCTACCCTTAAATGTTTCTTCGTAGTTACATGTAAAAAGAGATAGCCTAAATAGCTCTATATCATCTTCTAAGACTAAAAAAACATCCGCACCCGTTTTTTGACTTATGTTTTGTATATGGAGACCAAGCCCAACCCCTAGGAACATAAACTTATGTATTTTTTTCATAGACATGGATTTTTCAATATTTTTGTTGTAGTAGTTTACTATTGGAGCAGTTGTTGCGTAAGTATGGTTAGCTGTTAATTGTTTTGCGGCTTTAACTGACTCATCATCAAAGTTATGGTTATAAAAAGTCTCTATTACATGTGCATCTTTTTTGAAGTTTATCTCTTTTACTAAGTTATGAGAGTGTTTATAAGAGTCCATATTATATAGAAAATTACCAGAGGCTAGCTCTACAACATCAAAGTAGCCATCTTTAAACTCTAGGTCATACTTTTGTGGGTATTTGCCCTCACCAAGAAGCAGTTCAAGTGCTTTTAGTTTGTTAAAAAGGTCAGGATGACTTTGTTCAAAGTAAAGCATACTTTTTTCATAGTTTTGAACTACAACAGACTCTATATCTTGCATCTACTTATCCCCTTTTGATATGAAGGTTATTATATCTAAATTTTATAATCTATAAAAGAATATTTCGATATAGTATTTTTAAATCATTCAAAGAGCAATACAAATGAAAGCACTTCAAGATATAGATAAACTAAACATTAAAAAAGACTTAACAGAGATATTAGATAAGTACTCTTCAAAGACTCTAACAGAGCAAGAGACACAAAACTTAAAAGACAGAGAAAAAAATGTTAAGCACTACCAAAAGTTACTGCAAGAGTTTAAAGAGAGTAGTTCATCTAGTGAGCAACACTTTGAGAGTAGTATTATAAAGTTTATGACAGAGGCACTTTACTCATATGAAGACGAACTACATCAAATCATGCTTATATATCTACAACTCATAGCTTCATATATAACAGATTTTTTCAACACAGAGGGACTAAAAGACAAAAAAAAGCACATCAAAAATATGAAAAAACTCTTTATAGACTCAACTGATAATATCATCAAGACATATGAACACCAGCTCTTAAAAACATTAAAATCGCTAGAGAGCACTCAAGCTAGATCCTGAATCAAGTTCAGGATGACGAAAAACCATCACACCGCAGGATGACAAAAAACCATCATTTCGTGCTTGATTCAGAATGATGAGAAACCGTCATTCCGTGCTCCGACACGGAATCTAGTTTATAGATTGATCAGTAAGTTCTATTGTAATAGTTTAAGCACATTTTGCTGAACTGCATTAGCTTGACTCATGGCGTATGAACCAGACTGAGCTAGGATGTTGAGTTTTGCAAAGTTTGCACTCTCTGCCGCAAAGTCAACATCACGAATCTGGGACTCGGCGGCTTGGACATTGACCTGAGTAACAGAGATATTTCTGATGGTTGATTCAAGTTGATTTTGAACTGAACCCAAATCTGCCCTTGTTGCATCAAGCTCTCTTAAAGCAAAGTCAGTAATAATGATCGCTATTTCAGCACCATCTTTAGTGGTAACATCGATTGTAGAAAAATTATTGTTAAGACCTACAGATGCTGTAGTTTGGATTGATGCTGTTTTTCCATCATCTACAGTCTCAGTAATATTCATACCACTTAAATCATAACTAGAAGCAACACGAATAGCAAATGAAGGAGTTCCAGGCATCGAACTTGAAGTCTCAAAAACACTCGCTCTTACATCAACACCGTTAGTCTGAGCATCTGCATTAAACGCATCAACCACTTTTTGAGCTATTGCATAAGAACTATGTGCTCCCGAAGTTATAGCTACAGGACCTGATGTAACAGCTGTAGCAGTACCAGCTACTGTTACTGATAAAGTAGCAGAACCTGCAGTAGCTCCAGCTGATGTATTACCAAATCCAACAGTACCAGCACTGTTAGCAGTTGTGGCAGAAGTCATAGCAAATGTGGATACTTTCTCAATCTGAGAGTCTCCTATGGATACTTTTACAGTCTCTCCAGAAAACGCACCTATATGAAAGGATTTGTTTTGAAAAGCTCCATTTAGCAGTGTTTGTCCATTAAATGAAGTAGTTGAAGCGATATTTTGAGCCTCTTCTAAAAGCCTATCTATATCTGCTTGAATAGCCTCGCGAGACTGCAAGTTTTGACCATCAGACGCAGCTTGGATGGACTTTGTTCTGATGATGTTTGTTATATTTATATACTCTTCTAGGGCACCATCAGCTGTTTGGGCAACGCCGATACCATCATTTGCATTCATGATTGCCTGTCCTAGACCCTGAGCTTGTTGACGAAGTGAATCGGCAATAGCCATACCAGAAGCATCGTCTGCCGCCTTGTTAATTCTTAAACCTGAACTAAGTGAGTTAAGACTTTTATCAAGTCCTAAGTTAGTTTGTTGAGCGTTCCTATGAGCATTCATTGCTGCAATATTTGTGTTAATTCTAAATCCCATCACAAATCCTTTTTAGTGGTTATTTGTATGGTTTAAGCAAGGAGTGTTCCAAAGTTGATAATGTCGGCTTATATTTTATAATTGTTTGAGGTAGTGAATGTTCATAAGAGAGGTTTTAAAAAGAAGAGTAAAACACTCCCAAAAAAAAACTTGGGAGTGAGTTTGTTTAGCAAAGTTAGAGAAGAGTTACTACTGTAACAATCTCATCACATTTTGCTGAACAGCATTAGCTTGACTCATAGCGTATGTACCAGACTGAGCTAGGATGTTAAGTTTTGAAAAGTTTGCACTCTCTGCGGCAAAGTCAACATCACGAATCTGAGACTCGGCGGCTTGAACGTTTACCTGAGTTACAGAGATATTTCTGATAGTAGACTCAAGTTGGTTTTGAACCGAACCTATATCTGATCTAGTTTTATCAAGATCTCTTAAAGCGTAGTCAGAGATAATAATCGCTCTCTCAGCACCATCTTTAGTAGTAACATCTATTGTAGAGAAGTTATTGTTGGCACCTGCTGTTGCTGCAGCTTGGATTGCCGCTGATTTTCCATCATTTACATTATCTGTAATAGACATACTACTTAAATCTTTAGAAGAGTCTACACGAATAGCAAATATTGCAGCTCCCGGAGTTGAACTTGAACTCTCAAAAACACTCGCTCTTACATCAACACCATCCTCTTGTGCTTTTGCATTAAAAGCATCAACAACCTGTTGAGCTATTTCGTAAGCTTCATGTTCACCCTCAGTTATATTTACAGTACCTGTATTAACTGTTTTTTGATCAGCACCAGTACCCACTGTTACTGTTAAACCAGCTGTACCTGCAGCAGCTCCAGCTGATGTACTACCAAATCCAGCAGTATTAGGACCTGTTGCCGCTGTTGTTGAAGATGTCATAGCAAAGTTGTTAGCAACACTATGAGTTTGAGAGTCTCCTATAGAGAGTTTTACCGTCTCACCGGAGTATGCACCGATATGAAATGATTTGTTCTCATAAGCACCATTTAAAAGCGTTTGACCATTAAACGAAGTAGTTGAAGCAATATTTTGAGCCTCTTCCATAAGTCTATCGATATCTGCTTGAATAGCTTCACGAGATTGTAAGTTTTGACCATCAGATGCAGCTTGGATAGCTTTCGTTCTAATAGTGTTAGAGATATTTATATACTCTTCTAATGCACCATCAGCAGTCTGGACAACACCAATACCATCATTAGCGTTTGCTACAGCCTGACCTAGACCTTGAGCTTGTTGACGAAGTGAATCGGCAATAGCCATACCAGAAGCATCGTCTGCCGCTTTGTTAATTCTTAAACCTGAACTAAGCGAGTTAAGACTCTTGTCAAGTCCCAAGTTAGTTTGTTGAGCGTTTCTGTGTGCGTTCATTGCCGCAATGTTTGTGTTAATTCTAAATCCCATAATAAATCCTTTTCTATGGAAGAGCCTTTCGCTCTTGTTTTAAGTTTTTATCTTGGCATCCTTGCCTTGATATTAAGTATATCGACACTGTAAAATATAACTTTAACTTTCTTTGTGAACTTTTTTTAAAATTGACTTCTTGCTCTATTTATAGCTATAATGACTAAAATAGACAAAAAGGACAATCATGCATACTATATCCGCATCAGAGATAAAACAAAACTCACAAAGACTTCAAGAAGCTCTAAGGGGTGACATACTCATAACTAAAAGAGAAAAGCCTTTTGTGGTAGTTATGGACTATGAAAAGTATATAAAGATAAATAACTCAAGTGATGAATGGAGTTTTTGGTCAGATAATGAACTAGATAACTTTGGAAAAATCGCCATTGGTC
This sequence comes from Sulfurimonas hongkongensis, assembly GCF_000445475.1. Taxonomy (NCBI): domain Bacteria; kingdom Pseudomonadati; phylum Campylobacterota; class Epsilonproteobacteria; order Campylobacterales; family Sulfurimonadaceae; genus Sulfurimonas; species Sulfurimonas hongkongensis. The sequence goes on along the minus strand of NZ_AUPZ01000019.1, from coordinate 17,157 downwards.
TTAGCAAAAATGATTTTGATGATAGCGATGAGGATTTATTTGAAACTGGAATGTAAAAACACTACTTCAAAAAAACTCTAAATTTATAAAGAAATATTTAATGTTTTTAAAGAGATATAACTAAAAACACCTATAGCTAGCAACAAGCTAGCAGCAACAACATACTCAATCATTTTAAATCCTTCATCATTTTTATATTAGATATGATTTTTCTAGAAAGCAATATTAACACAACAGTCAATACCAATATACCTATCAATGCACTACCTATTAAAACATTGCTTACTGTGGTGTAATTCATAAACAACCATCCAACAATACCTAATAGCGTAACCAATCCTATAGTAAATAACCTATTTAGAAAGTTTAGCCACTCTTTTATTTCATCTATCTTTGCCATATGTTGATTATAGCACAAAAACAAACCCAAGACTAAGAAACACTTTTTTCTTTTTTCATCTTTTTGTGCTAAACTTCCGCCACTTAAAAATCACTATACTATATATAGGAAAACTATTTGAACTTAATTATCGTCGAATCACCCGCAAAAGCAAGGACTATCAAGAACTTTTTAGGTAAAGGTTATGAGGTTATCGCATCTAAAGGTCACATACGAGATCTTCCAAAGTCTCGTTTTGGAATCACTGTAGATGAAGATAACAAACTAGTCCCTGCGTACAGCGTTGCAAAAGAGAATGCTCCTACCGTTAAAGAGATAAGAGAACTTGCCAAAAAAGCAGATACTATCTATATCGCGACCGATGAGGATCGTGAGGGTGAAGCTATTGGTTGGCATATTGCTCATGCTATAAAAAAAGACCCAGAGCAACTCCCTCGTATCGTTTTTCATGAGATAACAAAGAGTGCAATAAACCATGCACTTGAATCTGCAAGAACTATAGATATGAATATGGTAAACGCTCAACAAGCTCGTCGTATGCTTGACCGAGTAGTGGGTTACAAACTCTCTCCACTTCTAAGCTCAAAGATTCAAAAAGGACTCTCTGGCGGTCGTGTTCAGTCTTCAACTCTAAAACTAGTAGTTGATCGTGAGAGAGAGATAAGAGCCTTTGTCCCTGTAGAGTACTGGACTATAGATACTCTTTTTAAAAAAGATATAGAAGCTACTCTTATCAAGCACATGGGTGATAAACTCTCAAAACTCTCCATAGAGAACAAAAATGACGCTACTTCTATAGTTAAAAGTGTTGAAGCTGACTCCTTTGTTATCTCAAAGATAGAGACAAAGCAGAGAAAAACTTCAACTCCTCCACCTTTTATGACTTCAACTCTGCAACAGACTGCATCTAGCAAGCTAGGCTTTACTCCTAAAAAAACTATGATGGTGGCCCAAAGCCTTTATGAGGGAGTAAAAACACCTGATGGAACAAGTGGAGTTATTACTTACATGAGAACTGACTCACTAAATATAGCTAGTGAAGCAGTTAGTGGCATTCGTGATGTTATACAGAAGAAGTTTGGAAAAAAATATCTACCAGATGAACCAAAATTTTATGGTAAAAAAGCAAAGGGTGCACAAGAAGCTCACGAAGCTATCCGCCCAACAATGTTAGAGTTTACTCCTGAGATTGCAAAGAGTTTTTTAAAGCCTGATGAGATAAAACTTTATCGTCTTATATATGAAAGATTTATGGCGTCTCAGATGAATGATGCACTATTTGAGCAAAACAACATTATCTTTAGTGGAAAAAGCAATGAATTTCGTGCAAGTGGTAGAAAACTTATCTTTGATGGTTTTTATGCAGTTTTAGGAAATGAAGACAAAGACAGACTTCTTCCAACTCTAAAAGAGGGCGATAAGGCTGAGATTCAAAGCATAAAACCTGAGCAACACTTTACTGAGCCACCACCGAGATATTCAGAAGCAAGCCTTATCAAAAAACTCGAATCCGAGGGAGTTGGTCGCCCATCAACCTACGCACCAACCATTGCAACTCTAAGTGGTCGTACCTATGTAAACATAGAAAAAAAGCAAATCGTACCAACTGAGATGGCATTTACTGTGACTGAGATGCTAGAGAAAAACTTTGCTAACATTGTGGATATCTCTTTTACTGCAAATATGGAAGAAAAACTAGATGAGATCTCAGAAGGAGAGACTGACTGGCAAAAACTTCTAAGTGATTTTTACTTTCCTTTTATGGAGCAGATTGCAGAGGGTAAAGAGAAGATTGTCTCACTAAAACTTGCAAAACCACTAGGGAGGACTTGTCCAAAATGTGGCGAACACGAGCTTCTTCTGCGTTCAGGTCGTTTTGGAAACTTTATAGCTTGTAGCGGTTTTCCAAAGTGTAAATATACTGAACAAGTCGATGAAGATGGAAACAAAGTTGAAGTAAAGCAAGAAAAAAGTGGTGATGTTTGTGAAAAATGCGGTAAAGAGATGATTGTCAAAAATGGAAGAAATGGCCAGTTTTTAGCTTGTAGTGGTTATCCTGAGTGTAAAAATACAAAGAGTATAGATGTTGAGACACAAGTTAGCAAGACTCCTTGTCCTGATTGTGGTGGCGAGATAAGTCTTAAAAATTCACGACGTGGACCTTTTTGGGGTTGTGCAAACTATCCTGATTGTAAATTTATCTCAAAGTTTGAGCCAACTACCATCAAGTGTAAGGAGAAAGGTTGTAAGGGTGTTTTAGCTCCGAGAGTTTACAGAAACAAAGATGTTTATGAGTGTGTAAAGTGTAAAAACAGAACTCCAAGAGAAGAAAACAGCTAGATTCTCAGGTCAAGCCCGAGGATGACGGTGTGCAAAGAATTGTCATCCTCAGCTTGACTGGGGATCTAGTTTTCAATTAAGGAAAAACATGAAGATAGGCGTTATCTCAGATACTCACACAAAAGTAAAGTTAGCAAAAGATGCTATAGACTTACTTATAAAAAGAGGTGCCCAGTTTATTATCCACTCTGGAGATATTGGAGAGAGCGAGATTTTGGAGTATTTAGAAAAGTGCTCGGCTCGGTATGTAGCTGTTTATGGAAACAACGATGCTCACTTAGCTCGCTTTCACTCAAAGTACAACTTAGTCCAAGAGCCATACTATTTTAAGCTTGCAGACACAAAGTTTAAACTTATGCATCTGCCTTTTTATATGGCTCCTGATGCAGATGTTGTTATCTTTGGACATACTCATGCATATGAAAGTGACTTTAAGGGCAAGACTCTTTTTTTAAATCCTGGTGAAGTTTGTGCAAGAAACAAGCCCATCTCAGAGTGTGCAATGCTTGAGATTAGCAAGAGTCATTTTTATGTTAGCTACTTTACAAGAGATAAAAAAGATAAAGAGTTTAAAGAAGAACTATTTTCATATAAAAGAGTTAAACAATGAATAAAGAGATATTTTTATGTGCCATCTGTAATATAAACAGTGGAACATGCAACGAAGACTGCAAGTTTTGCTCACAAAGTGTGAGATACAAAGCAGATATAGAGCGATATAAGCAAAAAGAGATGCTACACATCTTAGATGAGGCAAAAACTGCAAGAGATAACGGAGCTTTAGGCTTTTGTTTGGTCACATCAGATAAAGGACTAAATCATAAAACTCTTGAGTTTGTTTGTAGCATTGCAAAGGTTTTGACAAAAGAAGTCCCAGAACTTAGGCTCATCGCTTGTAATGGAACAGCTTCGCTAGAGCAACTCTTGACTCTAAAAGATGCTGGCATCAAGGCTTATAACCACAACTTGGAGACTTCACGAGATTTTTACCCTAGCATCTGCACTACTCATACATGGGATGAAAGATATGAGACTTGTCAAAATGTAAACAAATCAGGACTAGTTCTCATAAGTGGTGGCATCTTTGGTCTTGGCGAGAGCGATGAAGATAGAATCTCAATGTTAAAGTCATTAGAGTCGCTAAATCCAACTTCGGTCCCTATAAATTTCTACCATCATAATGATGCATTAGAACTAGAGCCAAATCCGCTTGATATTGAAAAGGCATTTTCACTCATAAAGCTTACAAGAGAGAGTATCCCAAAAGCACAGAGGATCATGATAGCAGGTGGGCGAGGACTTATGTTTGGAGATAGACAAGATGAGATCTTTAAACATGGGGCAAACTCCATAGTTATAGGAAACTATCTAACAACAAATGGTAGAATAACGAGCAAAGATTTAGAGATGCTAAAATCACTAAATCTTAGTATTGCGAAAAAAGTTAGCTGAATGCTTTGAAGAGTTGTCAAAATAGATCCTGAATCAAAACAAGAGAATCGCTTTTTGCTATGCAAAAATGTTTCTTTAGGGTTCAGGATGACGATTTGTTTGTTCAGGATGACGATTTGTTTGTTCAGGATGATGCGCGTCTCGTCATTCCGTGCTTGACACGGAATCTAGTTTATAGATTAATGAGATAGTTTAACTAATAAAAGGAAATTTATGCACGATAATGTTGTTTTGATAATTACTATCTCGCTTATCATCATAACTACTCCTTTTTTTGCAAAACTCTTAAAGCTCCCTACTACTCCCATAGAGATAATCTTTGGCTCAGTTTTGGGATATGTCGGTTTTTTACATACCGAACACCTGTTTGAGATAGTCGCAGAGCTTGGGTTTTTGTATCTTATGTTTATAGCTGGAACTGAGATTAACCTCAAAAAAGTTCTAAAGACTCCCAAAGAGCTTATGAAAAAAATCGTACTCTATCTCATCATACTTTATGCTTTTTCTATCCTTATCTCGCTCTATTTTAACCTTGGAAAAATTTTTATGGTTCTTCTTCCTCTTATCTCAGTTGGACTAATAGCAAATCTTTCAAAAGAGTATGGCAAGACTCCTTGGTTAGGTCTCTCTATGACTGCTGGAGGGATTGGAGAGGTTGTGAGTATAGGTTTTTTAACGCTTACATCAGCAGCCATAGAGTCTGGTTTTGGAAGTGGACTTATAAAGACGGTACTAGCACTCATCTTATTTTTGCTCTTTATGTTCTTACTTTTTCGCGCTATGGAACTTCTTTTTTGGTGGTTTCCCGGAGTCTCAACTTCTTTGATGCCAGTTGATGACAACAAAGAGCAAGATATCCGCTTGTCCATGGGCATCTTCTTTTTACTCGTTGGTGCGATGCTCTACCTTGGGTTAGAACTAGCTTTTGGGGCATTTTTAGCAGGAATTTTTATACCAACATTTTTTGAACATAAACAGGAACTACCCGAAAAGCTAGCCTCTTATGGGTTTGGATTTTTAATCCCTATCTTTTTTATCTACATAGGAAGTTCCTTTGATTTAGCCGCACTTACTATGAATGGGCTTATCTATAAAGCTTTAGTAATTACAGTATTTATGATTATTATGAGAGTTGTCGCATCTTTAGTTTTTATCAAAGAGTTAGGGCTTATAGATTCTGTTCTTATGGGACTTTCTCACTCCATGCCTCTTACTCTTCTTATCGCTATGGCTACGCTTGCTTATCAAGGCTCAAGCATAGACACACTTCACTATTATGCTTTTATATTAGCGGCTTTATTTCAGGTTATAAGTGTTATGATTATCATCAAACTCATAAATAACTTCAAGTTAAAGGGGGAGGTAAGTGTCTAGGTCTGTACTTTTACAACTTGCTCGTGAGTCCATCCAAGAGGTCTTAGAGCTTCAAAGAACTATAGATAAGGCGACCCTTTTAAATGAACACCCACTTCTTAATGAAAAAATCGCCACAACTCTAAATATCTACCTAGACAAAGAGCTAAGAGGTTCATACACATCGCCAGCTGCACAAAAAAGCCTTTTAGAAGATATCATATACAACGCTAAAGTTGCAGCATTTGAAGATAAAAACTTCACTCCACTTACAACTTCGGAGTATCTAAGCTGTGAGATAGAACTCATACTAAACACCCCTGATGGAGTGATGAGTCAAAGAGATGAGCCTATACTTAAAAATAGTATGGTTGAATCAGAGCAAAAAAGGACTTAAGATGCAAAAAATGATAGATGGTATAAGTGTTAAGACTTCTGGTAAAGTAGGCAAGCAGGCTATAGTTTTTATACATGGATTTCCATTTGACCATACACTTTGGGATGATGTGGTTAGTGAGTTTAAAGATGAGTATTATTGCGTCTCATATGATATTAGAGGACTTGGCAAGTCTGAGATAGGAGATGCCCAGTTTACTATGGAGAGTTATACACAAGATTTAGAAAACATTGTATTTGAGTTAAAGTTGGACAATCCCATTCTTTGCGGGTTTTCTATGGGTGGTTATGTTGCACTTCGTGCAAATGAAAGAGAGAGCTATAAGGCTTTGATACTTGCAAATACCGCAACAAACAGCGACAATGATAAAGCAAAACTAAAAAGGGCCGCTGGTATTGCAAAGATAGATGCAAAGGGAGTTGAATCTTTTATAGATGACTTCTTTTTGGCTGCTTTTAGTGAGGGGTTCATAAAAAAATCGCCACAAAAGATAGAAGAGATCAAAGAAAATATAATGAGTTTTAATCCTACAGGGATAAAAGCTGCCCTGTTAGCGATGATTAGTAGAACTGACACAACTCAAAGTTTAGAAAAAACGGACATTCCTGTTTTACTTATAACTAGCGAAAATGACAAGATAATACCTAAAGAGACAATGAAACAAATGGCGCTTAAGATAAAAAATTCAACCTTTATAAGTTTAAGTAAAAGTGGACACATGAGTATGATAGAAAATCTAGATGAATTTAAAAGTGCAATGGGGAAATTTTTAAAGACCATCTGATAATATTTTTAATTAAGGTTTTTTTTCATAATATATAAAATATTTAAACATATAAAGGAGGAGGTTAAGTAAGAATTCGAAATATTAGTAGTGTAAAGTTTACATAAATCACTTTATTTAAGAGGAGAAAATCATGAGCATGAAAGAAGCATACGAACAAAAATTGCAGGCACAACTAGACGAATGGAATGCCGAGATTGATAAACTTAAGGCAAAAGCTAATGGTGCAGACGCCGATAGAAAAATTGAGTATGAGAAAAAAATCGATGAGTTGCAGTCTATGCAAGAGACAGCGAGTAAAAAGCTTAACGAACTTAAAGACGCGAGTGATGATGCCTGGAAAGACCTCAAAGCAGGTATTGAAAGTGCGTGGGACTCTATGGATAGTGCATTGAAGTCAGCTACTTCTAGATTCAAATAATACTTCGATAGAAGAGGTTACAAAAGAATAAGCTCTTTTAATATATCCTTTATAGCATGGTAGATATAATTTTTCAAGTCTCTTTAAGGTACTATATGAGACTTGAACTAGTCTAAATATCAACTTATAAGGGTTTTAAATATGTCTCTACTCCTTCCTCCCGATGCTACTACCTTAAAAAATGTACAAAAACTATGTGAAATAACTGATGCCTATGCATCTAGTGATGAGTTAGATGCTTTGTTTGTGGATGCGTTTAAAGAGATAATCTCTTGGCATCGAAATAACAATAAGTTTTATAGCAAACTTACTTATGATTTTGATTTGGAAAAACTCAAAAGCGTGGATGATTTAAAAGAGTTGCCTTTTATCCATGCTAACTTTTTTAAAATGCATGAAAGCGTATCGGTTGATAAAAAAAACATTTGCGAGCATCTTACATCATCAGGTACATCAGGGCAGAAGTCTCAGATGTTTTTTGATGAGTGGTCGATTTTAAGCGCTAGAAGGATGGTAAAATTTATTTATAATGAGATGGGTTTTAACACACCAGATCAAGAAGCAAACTATCTTTTACTAGCCTATGAGCCACTTAAAAACTTTAAAGTTGGAACTACAAATACAAATATTTTTCTTACCTCTTTTTCAAAACCAAAAGAGGTCTTTTTCGCACTTCGTCAAACGGCAGGCACTCATGAGTTTGACCGTTTTGGAACTGTGAGAAAACTGCAAGAGTATGCAGAACAAAATCTTCCTGTTCGCATTCATGGCTTTCCCTCGTTTATGTACTTCACTCTGATGCAGATGAAGGAGATGGATATAAAAGTACAACTTCATCCCGATTCACTTGTGATGTTTGGCGGTGGCTGGAAAGGTTACGCTAACAAAGAGATATCAAAAGATGAACTCTTCTCACTTATAAATGAGTATTTGGGCATCAGGGTATCTAGAATCCGTGATGCTTACGGTTCAGTTGAGCACTCCATTCCTTACATAGAGTGCAAAAATCACAATCTCCATGTTCCTATCTGGTCGAGACTCTTTGTAAGAGATGTTAAAACCTTAGAAGTGCTAGACTATGGACAAAGTGGCTTTATGAACTTTGTAACTCCATACATCACTTCAGTTCCTGCTGTGAGTGTTATGATGGGAGATTTGGGCGTTATGCATAAGCCAAGTGAGTGTGACTGTGGAGCACAAACTCCTTTCTTTGAAGTTCTTGGTCGTGCTGGTGTTAGTCAAAACAAAAGCTGTGCAGTCTCTGCATCTGAACTATTAAAAAAGAGAGAGGTTTAAGATGCAAAAACATTTATGGCAGGGAGAGTGGATAAGTGATGAGACTCTTTTAAACAATATTGAAAATATCACAAGTTTTATAGAACCAGTTTTAGGCAGAGCATTTCCCCTAGAGTATCTTTTGGAAATTTCGCAAAAGATGCATGAAGAACTCTCATCTCGTGGTGAACTTTTTGAGAAGTTTGTAAAGCTCGCTATGAAGACACAAGATGCTTCAAGAGCAAAAGCAGAGGCGATGCTAGGTAGCATCACCAGTTTTATCTCTAAAGATGGCCTAGAGGAAAAACTTATCGCTGAACTTGGGAGTTCAAACCCTTTTGTAATTGAGAGAACTTCTATGAAAGAGGAACACTTTGAATCTTGGATGCCACTAGGAACACTTGTTCATATCGCTCCTACAAATGTTTTTACTGTTGGCGTGCTTTGCGTGTTTGAGGGACTCTTAAGTGGAAATATAAACATCTTAAAAACTTCGATAAATCAAAACCGACTCCCTCAACTCTTTTTAGAAGCCTTTTTAGAGTTTGATACAAAAGAGTTACTAAAGCCTTATATTATCATCCTAGAAGTCTCTTCAAAACAAAAAGAGCTACTCCAACAAATCATAGACTCGGCAGATGTAGTTTCCGCTTGGGGAAGTGAAGAGGCGATAAAAAGTGTGCAAAATATGACTCCTCAAGGTGTAAGATTTGTAGCTTGGGGACATAAAATATCTTTTGCTTACTTTGCAAAAGAGAAGATGCAAGATAGAGATGCTATGAGACAAGTAGCAGAGGATATCTGTCTCTTAGATCAAAACGCATGTTCTAGTCCTCAAGATATTTTTGTGGAGAGTTCTGATTTTGAAGTGTTAAAAAACTTTGCAGATAGCTTTGCAACTGTCTTAGGAGAAGTATCACCTACGATGCCAAGAACTACGCCTAGTAGTGGAGCTGAGGCTGAGATTAGCACAGTTCTTAGCATCGCTAAAACTGAGGAGGCTTTGGGACTTACTTATGTACTGCGAGCAAAAGATTTTAGCTGGTCTGTTATAGCTGACAAGCGAAAAAGCTTAGGAGTATCGCCTCTTTTTAGAACCATACTTATAAAGCCACTTGAAGCGGATGAGATTATATCAGTGTTGCATCCAATGAAGAGTTACCTCCAAACTGCAGCGCTCGTAGCTCCAAGAGAGAGGGTAGTTGAACTCTCAAGGAGACTTTTTGGAGCAGGGTGTTTAAGGATTAGAGAAGCTGGACATATGCATGATGGCTATATTGGCGAACCTCATGATGGTGTTTATGCTCTGCCATCATTTATGAAAAAAATCTCTTTGCTTTTAGGTGATGAGTTAGATAGAGTTGCGAGTTTTAGAGAGTTTGAAGGCTCTTATACAAGAGATTTAACCAATATACCTATAATGAATAAAGAGAGATTTCAATCTTTAGAAGTTCCAAAAGAGTATATAGATCTAGTAGTAAAGAGTGGTGGTTCATCTGGTAAACCTACTTACGCTTACTATACTTATGAGGATTACCATGCACAAATGAGGGCTACTGCTTATGGCCTTTATAGCGCTGGACTTGACCCTAAAAGAGATAGTGTTATAAATATGTTTGCAGCTGGGCATCTATATGGTGGATTTTTGAGTTTTCATACTATTTTAGAGTATCTAAAAGTTCCACACTATCCTATGGGGATTATGGAAGATACTGAAGTGGTTGGCCAGCTTATCGTTGAACATAAGATAAACTCGATTTTAAGTCTTCCTACTTTGATTATGAAGCTATTTGCAGATAACAAAGAGCTCTTTAGAGAGCATAAAGTGGTAAAAAAACTCTTCTTTGGCGGAGACCACTTTCCACAGGAGCAGATAGAGTATCTAAAATCTGAGTTTGGAGTTGAGCTAGTTCGTGCTGCTGCTTATGGAAGCAACGATGCTGGTCCACTTGGGTATCAATGTAGTGATTGTGAATCAAATGAGTATCATCTACTCTCATCCATCCAAGAGCTTGAGATCTTTGAACTTGATAGTGAAGTAAAGGTGCCCCATGGAGAGAGTGGAAGACTTATCTTTAGCTCTAAAAAGAGAAAAGGTCAAAATATACTACGATATGAGATAGGCGATACTGGTTTTATAAACAAAGAGCTTTGTTCGTGTGGACGAGTTGAGACAAAATATACGCTTCAAGGAAGAAGTAGTGATGTTTTTAAAGCTGGTGGCCCATTCCTGCATTTTAATAAGTTTACAGAGTATCTCGAAGATGGCTTTGGCTATAGTGGAGTCTCTCAAATCCTCTTAACCAATGAGGGAATTGATATGAAACTTACACTTAAAGTTGAAGATAGTATTGGTGTGAGTGGAGATAAAATAAGTGCTTATTTATTAGATAATTATACAGATTTAGATCTTAGTTGCAATGAGCTAGGTTTGAAGTTTGAGACTCTTTTAGTAGATGCTAACACCTTTGAAGCTGTAACTCACTCAGGCAAGATAAAGCATATCATAGATAAGAGGATATCAAAATGAAAAGATTTTTAGAACATGTGAACTTTGTCCGTAAAAATTCGCCATATTATGCAGAGCACTATAGGGATGTAGAAGAGGATTGTGATGATATCTCAAAATATCCTATAGTAGAGCAAAAAGAGTTTTGGAGAGCAAATGAGAACTTTGGCGAGGGAGTTCTTACATCTAAACATGAGAGCGGAATAGTCTTTAAAAGTGGAGGAACTTCGGGCAACCCTAAATACTCCTACTTCACTGCAAAAGAGTGGGATAACTTTACAGAGGTCTCAGGACGAGGCTTTAGACAAAACGGAGTCAAACAAGGTGATCGCATCGCAAACATCTTTTATGCAGGAGAACTTTACGCATCTTTTATCTATGTTACAGACCTTGTAAAGTGTGCCGACATTGGTGTGAGTTACCCAATAGCTGGACAAACAGAGACTTCAGTCATAGTGGAGATGCTTGAAAAATTAAACATAAATGTTATAGCAGGTGTGCCAACAAGCATTATGAGTATAGTTTCGTATCTTCAAACACACAAAGATATAAAGCTTAATATTGACCTTATACTCTTTGGTGGAGAGTCATTTTATGATGACCAACTTGAGCTTATTAAAGAGGAGTTTGGCGATATAAAAGTGCACTCAGTTCTTTATGCATCTGTAGATGGTGGAGAGCTTGGCTACTTTGACGCTGCGACTTGCCAAAATGGCGAGCATAGAGTATTTGATGAGAGTACTATTATGGAGATAGTTGATGAAGATACAGGAGATGTGATAGATGAAGTAAACAGAGCAGGTGTGCTTTTAGTTACAAACCTAAATAGAAAACTAATGCCACTCATTCGTTATCCTGTTGGAGATATGGCTATGTGGTGCGAGGATGAGGGAGTTAAAGATAGAAGGTTTAAAATTCTTGGTCGCTCACAAGAGGGTGCTAGAATAGGACCTGCTACACTCTATGCCCAAGATATTATGGATGTGTTAAAACATTTTAGTGATGAGGTTCAAGTGTTAAGCTTTCAGCTACTTGTAACTCATGATGAGAAAAAAGATAGGGCAGTTATAAAGGCTACTCCTGCACTTATGCCATCAGATGCAGAGGCTCTTTCAAAGAAAATCATAGCGTATCTTTACGAGCAAAGGAGTATGTTTAAAGAGCTCCTTAGCAACAATATAATTCATCCTATAACTATTGAATGGTGTGATGCAGATGCCTTAGAGAAAAATCCTAGAACAGGTAAAACAAAAAGAATTTTAGACAAAAGACTGAACTCTTAATATGTACAAAACAAGTAAGGTTATTATTAAAAATAATTTTGACTCTATAGAGCCTTTGGTTGAGTATCTAAACTCCATCGGCTCGATTGTGGGTCTCAACAAAAAAGAGAGACAAAAAATCTCTTATGCCCTTGAAGAGAGCCTGCAAAACAGCATCTCTTTTGATTTTGAGTATGGTAGTGAAGAAGATATAGAAGTTGAAATCACACATATAGCATCTGGACTAAAGGTCACTATCTCCGATAATGGCATCCCTAAAAATCCTTTTAAAAAAATCGATCAGAGCCTTGATGATATGGTAAAAGATGTCTCCTTTGAGTCTCTTGCAAAGGTTGATGGGGATGATATAAGTGCGCTTAGTGATTTTGTAATTCATAGACTTTTAGATAAATATAGTTATATAAACAAAGGAAAAGATGGTCGCTCCATAGAGATGACAATCTACGCATCCAACAAAAGAATCCAAGAAGAATCAGAGCCAGAGCTTATAACAAAAGAGGATAATTTTAAACTCATTAGAGTGCCAATAGGTGGAGATATAACTGGCATCTCTCGTCTTTTTTATAAAACTTATGGCTACTCCTATCCAAATGATATGGTTTACTACCCAGATAGACTTGTCAAAAAGATAGAAGAAAATTCTCTTATATCTAAAGTTGCAATCTCACAGCAAAATAGAGTTATTGGGCATATCGCTTTGATGCAGCCATTTGATGGTGCAAAGATAAGTGAGTGGGGGATGGCTATTAGCGACCCTGTGTTTCGTGGACAAGGCATTATGAGTGAGCTAATTTCAAAGATAATGAGTAAAGCAAAGAACTCTTCATATCATGGCATCTTCTCACACTCAGTTACTAACCATGAGTTTACGCAAAAGATCTGTGTTAAGTATGGCTTTAGTGATGTAGCTCTTTTGGTTGGTTATGCTGGTTCTGATGTTTCATTTAAAAATATTACCAATAATTTAACTCAAAGAGAGTCAACTATTATAAGCTATAACGCCCTAAAAAAAGAGTCCGCCGTTGAGCTCTTTATGCCAAAAAAACATGAGGGGATGATAAAAAAACTCTATAATGGAATCGGCACCAAAGCTATACAAAAAAGCCCAAATAAATGGGCGAAAACAGCAGTTAAGACTGAACTAACAGATACTATAATATCTGCACTAAACATTGCGGAGATAGTTATTAAAAGTATAGCATCTGATGCATTAGAGTTAGTAAAATATCTAACAAAAAAATTCTCTATTGCCAAGATAGACATCATCTACTTATATCTAGATTTAGAAGATGAAAACTCTCTGGATTTAATAGAAAAACTTGAAGATATGGGCTACCTGTTTTCTGGGATATTTCCATACTATCATCATGATAACGCTTTAATATTTCAGTTTATAAACAACATAAAATTTGACTACTCTCTTATCCACAGCTATACACCATTAGCAAAAGAGTTAAGAGATTATGTTTGCGCACAAGATAACAATCAAATAGATGAAGGATAAAAAATGGAAGTAAAATCTTTTGTAGAAGAAAAAACTCTTATAGTTGCACCTAGTGGAAAACTAGATACTTTTAATGCACCAAAATTTGGCTTAGAACTCGCAAGACTACTAGAAGATAAGCCAGAGTCTTGTTTGTTAGATTTAAGTGGGGTTAGCTTTCTCTCAAGCTCAGGACTTCAAGTCCTTTTAGCTGGTGCTAAAACTTCCAAAAAAGAAGGTATCCAATATAGGGTATTTGGAATGGAAGAGATGGTTAAGGATGTCTTTTTTTTATCTGGTTTTGACAACTTTATAGAGTCGTTTGAGACAAAGCAAGAGGCTCTGGCCTAAATTATGGCTACATTTAGGATGGGATTAAATCAGTTAGAAGACACCCTTTTAAAAATAGAAGAGTATCTTGAAGGTGCTGATAAAAAGATGAAATTTAAAGTGATGTTTATCTGTGAAGAGTTGCTTACAAACTTAGTCCGCCATGCTGATTTTGAAGATAGAACTCCTTTGATAACTCTTGAGATAGAGTCTGATAAAAAGAGTGGATTTGTGATGGAGTATAGAGATAATTCAAAAGCTTTTAATCTTCAAGACTATAAAGACCCAAATATAGATGCCGAGATTGAGGAGAGAGAGCTTGGAGGTTTAGGTATATATTTAGTAAAAAAATATGCACCAAACTTAGAGTATGAGCAAAAAGATGGTTTAAATGTTTTAAGGCTTAGTCTGTGAGTAGCATCTCTATACGCTTTGCTCTAGCATCTGTATCCGTTGCTCTTTTTGTTTTGGCTTTTACAGGAGGAGTTAGCTACCTATTTTTAAAAAAAGAACTCCTAGATGATGCAATACAAAAAGCACAACTTATGGAGCAAAATAGTAGATACCAAATCGAAGCCCTAATAGCAAAAGCAGAAAAAACATCCACAAGACTAAAAAAAGTTTTTCAAGAAGGCGATTTTAGTAAAGCAGCTATTAAAGAGAGATTGACAAAAATGCTAGAAGAGGAGGACTCTTTTTTTGGTACAACTATAGCCTTTAAACCTACTAAGATTTACAAAACTCCTTTCTCACCATACTATTATAAGGAAAAAGGAGAAATCCACTATAGAGATTTAGCTTCAAAAGATTATAACTACCTTACAAAAGAGTGGTACAAAATACCACTAGAGCAAAGCGGGCCTCTATGGAGTGAGCCATACTTTGATGAGGGTGGTGGAGATATGCTGATGGCAACATACAGCAATCCTATCTTTTATAAAGAAGAACTTGTAGCTATTCTCACAGTTGATCTCACTTTAAAAAAGATTCAAGAGATGATTTCAGCCATTGAGATACTTGATTCTGGATACGCTTTTATACTCTCAAACGAGCATAAAATTTTAGCTCACAAAGACCCTGCGCTTATTATGCAAATATATGATACAAAACCAGTTAAACACAATGAAATGATAAAAGAAAAAGAGCACTGGACTTACTATGCAAATATTAAAAATACTAAGCTAACTCTTGCTATTGTCTTTCCTATAGATGAACTTTTTTCATCTTTGCACTATATGTCTATAATCCACATCATTTTAGCTACTATTGGGGCAATTTTACTCATAGTTACTATGGCTCTTATCTCTCGTAGAGTAACTGAACCACTAAGAGAACTCACTCGTATAACAGATGATATAGCAAAGAGTGATTTTGACAAAAAGATAACTCTTCCAAAAACCCATGATGAGATTTACAAACTCTCTTTGGCAATAGACACTATGCAAAAAGCTATAAAAAAGTATATAAAAGATTTAAGAATAGCTACTATGGCACAACAAAAAATCGATAGTGAGCTTGATATTGCAAGGTCCATCCAAAGAAGTATGCTACCAAAGGGCTTGTCTGAAAATGAGAACATAAGACTCTGTGCGATGCTAAAACCTGCTAGAGCAGTTGGTGGAGATTTTTATGACTTTTTTTATATAGATGAGGAGCATCTCTGTTTTTTAATTGCGGATGTTTCAGGTAAAGGTGTCCCTGCTGCTATGTTTATGTCGGTCACGAGAAGTTATCTTAGAGCATATTCAACCATAGGTTTATCTGCATCAGAGATAGTTGTTAAACTAAACAACACCATTGCATCTAACAATGATGCAAATATGTTTGTTACACTTTTTTTAGGGATATTAAATGTAAAAAGCGGAGAGCTAAACTACACTAATGCTGGACATGATGAACCTTATCTTCTAAGTGAGGCTGGAAAATATAAAAGGCTCAAAGCAGTTGGCAATACTGTTGTAGGAGCTTTTGAAAATCTACCTTTTAGGGATGAGACAATTTTTTTAACTAAAAACTCTAAACTCTTTTTATATACTGATGGCGTTACAGAGGCTTTTTCAAAAGATGATGAGCAGTTTGGAGATAGAAGAGTAAGCGATGCTCTGGCTACCTCACAAGAGAAGAGCGTAAACCAAACAATGCAATTTATGGAAAAATCAATAACAGACTTTACTAAAGATTGTGAACAAAGTGATGATATAACTATGTTGCTTTTAGAGTTTAAGCTGTAGCCTTATATGGCTACAACTCTATTTCTTCCATCTTCTTTTGCTTTATATAGATTTTTATCAGCTCTTTGTATAAGTGTTGTAAAAGTATCTTCTTGTTTAACTTCGGTTACGCCGATGCTAATGGTTTTTTGTCCAACTACATGAAAGTAAAACTTCTCAACCGCTTCTTTAAGGTTTTGAGCATAAATAGTAGCTCCATCAATATTGGTGTTGCTACAAATCACTAGAAATTCTTCACCACCCCATCTACCAACAATATCCGTTTTTCTACACTTCTTTTTTAAAATATTCGCCATCTCTATTAGTACGCTATCGCCTACTTGATGACCATATGTATCGTTTACATCTTTAAACTTGTCTATATCTATAAGCATGATGGAAAAAGTATAAACTCCACTCTCAAATCTGCTAAACTCGTCCTCTAAATACTCATCTAGTTTGAGTCTGTTGTAGAGCTGTGTTAGTTTATCTGTTTGGGATAGTTTTTCGATAATCTTTTTATCTGTATTGTCTTGACTTATTGAAGTATAACTCTCTATGTTTTTGTGGCTATCAAAATTTGGAAGGATTGTAGTTTTTAACCAGTAGTAAGTGCCATCTTTTGCCTTGTTTTTTAACTCTCCACTCCAAACAAGACCACTACTTATCTTGTTCCAAA
Source organism: Sulfurimonas hongkongensis (assembly GCF_000445475.1). Classification (NCBI taxonomy): domain Bacteria; kingdom Pseudomonadati; phylum Campylobacterota; class Epsilonproteobacteria; order Campylobacterales; family Sulfurimonadaceae; genus Sulfurimonas; species Sulfurimonas hongkongensis. The sequence goes on along the minus strand of NZ_AUPZ01000019.1, from coordinate 241 downwards.
GAGTTTTATATACTTCATCATTTGTATCGTAGCTTTTAAAAATAGCTGGAGTTTTACCTATAATCTCATCTTTTTTGTAGCCACTAATTTTACATAATGCACTACTAACTGTCAAACGCAGAGGTAAAATACACCAGTAACGCAGATTAAAAATGTACCACTTTATTTAAAGAAGATACTATTTATTTCAAATAAATATTTGGAGTAAAAGTATGATAGATAAAGAGGAGTTTACTGTGAT